>JAFAED010000283.1 GCA_023424275.1 Pseudomonadota bacterium
GATAATAGACCTTCAGCCGGTCGCCATGCTTCGCCTTGGCGATTTCGCGCACCAGCTTCACGCGCGCCGCGTCCATCGCCATCTGTTCGAGCCAGCCGTCGGCGGTTTGCGGCATCACCATCACGAATTCGGGAGGATCATCCTCATTGAGCCGTTCGGCGATCGCGGCCGCGATCTTGCCGCAGGTGAAATATTGATTCTCGAAATAGATGAAGCGTTTCGCCGCCGCGATCATGTCGAGATAGAGCTGCTCGATCTCGCGGATTTCCTCATGACCGTCATATTCGGCGCGGGTGCGCGAGATGGCGACGTCGACGCCCTCGAAATCGGGTTCGAGGTCATCGGGCCAATTCTCGCCCTCGCCATCGAGATCGCGCAGCGGCTTCTTCGTCGCGCGCTGCCAGCGCTCGTTACCGAGGTCGGCGAGCGCATTGCCGACCGGTCCGGCAAGGATCATCGTGCTGTCGTGCCAGGGCATATAGGCTTTGCCGTCAGGCGCAGTTCGGTGCGGGTCGCCGTCCTGGTGATCGCGCGTATCCCATCGGCGCGCGCCGACGTCGATGCCGCCGCAGACCGCGAGATGATCGTCGAACACCGCGACCTTCTGGTGATGGCTGCATCCGACCGGATGCGCGCTGTCGAGGCGAAAGCTGATCGAGCGCGTCAGTTTCCAGCGCGCGACCATCGAGACGATACGCGGCATCGCGAACAGCTTCAGCCCGCCGAAATTCCAGCGCAAGATATCGATGTCGCGATCGGGCTTTTCCTTTGCGAGCCGCAGCAGATAGTCCCCAAGCGGTTCGCCCTTGCCCTTCTTGTCGGGTTTCAGCGCGATGCGCGGGTCGAAGTCCCAGCCGATGAGCAGGATGCGCTGTCTCGCGTCGGCCATCAGCCGTTCGAGCAGCGCAAAATAATCGGCCGCATCGACGATCATGCGCGCCTTGTCGGCACGTTCGATGCGCCAGCAATTGCGGCCTTCGACGACGATCGGTGTAAGCTCAGTCCCCATCGCCGCCACCACGCATGATGGCGGCGATAGTTGCAAGCGCTATCGATCAGGCTGCGACGAACTGCTCGGGCGTCAGCGCCATCATCGCCTCGCTGCCCGCCTCGATCTTGCGACGGAGCGAGCCCGCGTCGGGCAGGAAGCGTTCGCCGAAATAGCGCGCGGTGACGAGCTTGGCTTCGAGGAACGCCTTGTTCCCGCGCCCTTCGGCAAGCGCCTTCTGCGCCGCCTCGGCCATCATCAGCCACATCGAACCCAGCGCGACGATGCCCATGATGTGCATATAGTGATGCGCGCCGGCGCCGATATTGTTCGGGTTCGCCATGCCATTCTGCATGAACCACATCGTCGCCGCCTTGAGCTCGCCATTCGCCTTTTCGAGGCGGGTGGCGAAGTCGGCGAGTGCTTCATTGCCCTTGGCGCGCGCGCATTCCTCGTCGACGATCGCGAAAAAGGCCTGGATCGCGCGGCCGCCATTCTGTGCGAGCTTGCGACCGACTAGGTCCATCGCCTGCACGCCGTTCGCGCCTTCGTAAATCATCGTGATGCGGGCATCGCGGACATATTGGCTCATGCCCTGTTCTTCGATGTAGCCGTGGCCGCCGAACACCTGCTGTGCGTTGGTCGCGACCTCATAGCCCTTGTCGGTGCCGAAGCCCTTGATGACGGGCGTGAGCAGGCTGACGAGGTCGTCGGCGCGCTGGCGTTCTTCCTCGCTCTCGGCGACATGCGCGAGATCGACCTGGAGCGCGCCCCAGGTGCAGAGCGCGCGGAGCCCCTCGACCGTCGCCTTGCCGTCCATCAGCATGCGGCGAACGTCGGGATGAACGAACAGCGGATCGGCCTTTTCCTGCGGGTCCTTGGGGCCGGTCAGCGCGCGGCCCTGGCGACGGTCGTGCGCATATTGTACCGCATTCTGATAGGCGACGTCGGCCTGGCCGAGCCCCTGGATGCCGACGCCGAGGCGTGCGGCGTTCATCATCACGAACATCGCGGCAAGGCCCTTATTCTCCTCGCCGACCATCCAGCCCTTCGCGCCGTCATAATTCATGACACAGGTCGAATTGGCGTGGATGCCCATCTTGTGCTCGATCGACCCGCACGACAGCGTGTTGCGGTCCCCCAGCGAGCCGTCTTCATTGACGATGAACTTGGGCACGATGAACAGCGAGATGCCCTTCACGCTGTCGGGCGCGTCGGGGGTCTTGGCGAGGACAAGGTGGATGATATTATCGGTGAGGTCATGCTCGCCAGACGAGATGAAGATCTTGGTGCCGGTGACGGCATAGCTGCCGTCGTCGTTGGGCACCGCGCGGGTGCGGATGAGGCCGAGGTCGGTGCCGCAATGCGGTTCGGTCAGGTTCATCGTGCCGCCCCATTCGCCGGCGATCATCTTGGGGACATAGGTCGCCTTCTGCTCGTCCGATCCCTTGACGAGGATCGCGGCGGTCGCGCCCTGCGTCAGCCCCGGATACATGGCGAACGCCTGGTTGGCGGCGTTGCGATATTCCTCGACCGGGAAGCCCAAGACGTGCGGCAAACCCTGCCCACCGAATTCCTCGGGCGCGGTGAGCAGGCCCCAGC
>JAFAED010000294.1 GCA_023424275.1 Pseudomonadota bacterium
TCTTCGAATAGAGCGCCTGCGCATAGACGTCGATATCGTCGAAAATCTCGTAACGCGCGGCGGCGTAGATATTCTCGCGCTCGAACGGCGTCTGGTAGAGCTGGTAAGGATTGACGTTGAAAAGCTCACGCGCCGTCGATGCGCTGAGCGCGCCCGTTTCGGGAATGAACTGGCGCGTCCCGAGCCCGGGCGCCGAAAAGGCCCCCGGAACCGCCCAGGTCGAGCCGCTGGTCAGCCCGGTCAGCGAACTGATGTTGATCCGTCCGAAAGATCGGTCGGGCTGATACAGCGGGTCCGAATGCTGATAGCCAAGCCCGACGACGATATTGCCGCGCCCGTCGTCGAAATTGCCGCCGAACAGCGCTTCGATCCGGCTCGTCGGCGCATCGCCGCGCTCGGTGATCGATTGCGTTCCATTGATCTCGAAACCCGAGAAATTCTTGCGGGTGACGAAGTTCACGACCCCGGCGACGGCATCGGCACCATAGGTCGTCGATGCGCCGCCGGTCAGCACGTCGACGCGCTCGACGAGGCCCAGCGGGATATTGTTGAGGTCGGCGAAACCGCCAAGGTCGGTCGGCACGACACGGTTGCCGTCGAGGAGGACGAGGTTGCGCCCGGCGCCGAGGCCGCGAAGATTGGCGGTAGCGGCGCCGCGGCTGCCGAAGCTGACCGCCGAACCGACACCGGGAACCGAGCCCGGCAGGTCGCGCAGCAAATGCTCGGCGACGGTCGCCTGGCGCAAGTCGATCTCGACTTGCGAGATCACCGCGACCGGGGTCGATTTTTCAAGATTGGGGTTCGCGATGAGCGTCCCGGTGACGACGATGTCGCCCTCTCCGCCCGCGCTCGCATCATCCGCCGGCAAGTCCTGCGCCGCCGCCGGCGCTGCGACGAGCATCGCTGCAAGCGCTAGCCAGGATGCGCTCCGCAAGACCCGAGCCGGCCCGAAGCCCGTGCGATTTTGATTGAAATCCGTGGTCATCCTTTAGTCCCCTTTTCCTCGATCCGCCTGCGAGCGTCTTTCGCCCTCATGGGGCGATGGATTATTGGGATGCTTCCTGTTCGGAGATGTCATCCGGGCCGCCGCATGGGCTTGGCTGTCCGGTCTTGGTTCGCGGTGCAGGCGTGTGAATTCAATGACCATGAACTGATAAGTCGATAGCAATGCTGCATCACGGCGCGTGCGGGAACGCCGCGCGCACGCACGAACGCCCCGTCCGCCGGCTGGCGAACGAGGCGCGGCGACCGCCGGTTAAGACGGTTTCAGGCGCTGGCGTGCGTAAAGCGTTCGCGGCCACCGACGAGCGTGCGGAGTGCCACCGCTTCGGTCAGCGCCTGGGGCGCGACGCCCAGAAGGTCGCGGTCGAACATCGCCGCGTCGGCGATCATGCCGGGCGCGATGACACCGAGCCGGTCCTCCTGAAAACCGGCATAGGCGCCGGCGCGCGTATAACC
The DNA here is from genome assembly GCA_023424275.1 of Pseudomonadota bacterium. Lineage (GTDB taxonomy): Bacteria > Pseudomonadota > Alphaproteobacteria > Sphingomonadales > Sphingomonadaceae > Sphingopyxis. Next base: position 1,459 of record JAFAED010000294.1, read on the forward strand.
GGCAAGCGCTTCGGCGACCGATATGCGCTGTTCGGGAACCCAGCCATCGGGGTTCGCGCCGTCGAGCGTCTGCCGGCTCGCCGCCGCCGCGAGTCCGGTGAGCGGGTCGAGCGGCGCCACCGGCCAGTCGGACCCCAGCGCGACGCAGGCACCGGCATCGAGCAGCGAACGCAGCATCCAGCTGAAATGGGTTCGCGGTTCGCCGATCGCCTTTTCGGCCCAGCGACCATCGTCGACCGCATGATAGGGCTGCATCGAGGCAATAATGCGCTGCCGCGCGAAGCGCGGGACCAGATCGGGCGCGAGATGCTGCGCATGTTCGAGGCGGAAGCGACGGTCGCGCTTTCCGTGGCGAGCCTCGATACCGGCGAAGATATCGAGCAGTTCCTCGTTCGCGCGGTCGCCGATGGCATGGACGGTGACATGGAGGCCGGCGCCATCCGATGCCTCGATCATTTCGGCAAGGCGATCGAGCGGACCGCGATGCAGGCCGCGATTGGCCGGATCGTCGGCATAGGGTTCGCGGAACAGCGCGGTGCGCGACCCGAGCGAGCCGTCGACCAGACCCTTGACGGCGCCCCAGCGTACCCAATCATCGCCGCGCCCTTCGGCCTTGACGATCGCGGCCATTTTTTCCCAGTCGGCAATGGGCACGAACGAATAGAAACGCAGGTCGGTTTCGCCCCGCGCGCGCAGCCTGCGGAGGCCATGATGCGTCGTCCAGTCGAGTTCGGGTACATGGACCTGCGTCACGCCCTTCGACAGCGCAAAGGCGATGCCGTCACGCAGTCCGGCTTCGATCCGCGCGTCGCTCTTGGGCGGCATGGCGCGCAGCACGATGAATTTCGCGGTGTCCTTGATCAGACCGTTCGGCTCGCCGCTTGCGTCGCGCCCGATCAGGCCGCCCTCGGGATCGGGTGTGTTGCGGTCGATCCCGGCGAGGCGCAACGCAAGCGAGTTGCAGAGCATCACATGCTGGTCGAGACGGACAATGGCGACGGGCGTATCGGGCGTGACCGCGTCGATCCATTCGCGCGTCGGCATTTCGCCGCCCCACGGCGCCTCGTCCCAATTGCCGCCTTCCAGCCATTCGCCCTTGGGAAGCGCGCGGGCGGCGGCACCGACCCGATCGACGAATTCGGCACGGCTTTTCACGTGGCGCAGGTCGGGCACCGACAGCGCAAGCGACGAACGCAGGAAATGCGTGTGGCAGTCGATGATGCCCGGCGTGACAAAGGCCCCCTTCAGGTCGACGACGCGCGTACGCTTGCCGATGCGCGCGCGCGTTTCGGCGCCGACTGCCGCGAAACGGTCGCCGACGATGCCCATGGCATCGACCAGCGGTTGACCCGCGACGCCCGTCCAGATGCGGCCATTCACATAAGCAAGGTCGAGCGGACCGGCGTTCCGCGCCCAAGCCACCCGCGGCAGGGCCATGGCCGCGATACCCGCGCCCAACAACGCACGCCTGTCAATCATCACCGCCTCCTTTTATCCGGTCGCCATAGAGGCAGGCCCGGCAAGGCCAGGCAAGTTATCAGTCGATGCATTCAGCCTATCAGGCCGCAGCGATGCCACCCGACAGCGGAGCAGGCGGCGACATGGCGCGCGCCTGCCGTTCGAGCTCGCGCATGAAATGGCGCGCGGCGGGCGGCAGCGACCGGCCACGGTTCGTCAACATCCCGATCGTGCGCGATTTGACCGGATCGCGCAGCGGCCGCCACGCCAGCTCCGCCGTGCCGAGCTGCGCGAGCGTCAATCGGCTGAGCACGCCGATGCCGAGCGATGCCGACACCATGCCCGCGACGGTGGTCGGATATTTGCACGAAAAGCTGGGTTCGACCCGCACCCCCGCTTCACCCAATGCCTCTTCGATAAGCCCGCGCAGGCCGGTCTCGGGAGAGGTGGTGAGGAACGGCCGCTCGCGCAGCACCGACCAGTCGTGGTCGGCCGCTTCGACCAGCGGATCGTCCTTGCGGCAGACCAGCACCACCTCGTCTTCGAATAACGGCCGGAAATTGAAATCGATGTCGCCCGGCGGCGGCGCGATCCCGATGTCGGCCTCGCCCTCGCGAATGGCGCGGTGGACGGGAGGGCCGACATCTTCCCAGATATCGATCCGGACCGTCGGGTGCGCCTCGCGGAACGCCGCGACGGTCCGCGGCAACAGGGTGGCGGCGACCGATGGCAAAGCGGCGATCCGCACAAGCCCCTGCCGTCCGGTGACGAAATCCTCGATCTCGTTGAAGGCCGCATCATATTCGGCAAGGAGCCGCGAGGCGATCGGGCGCAGCTTCTCGCCCGCCGGTGTCGTCCGGATATGCCGCGTATCGCGGTCGAACAATCGCGCGCCGATCCGCGCTTCGACGATCTGGATCGTCCGGCTGAGCGCCGGCTGCGATACGCCGAGCGCAGACGCAGCATCGCGGAAACTGCCGAGCTCGGCGAGTTTCAGGAAAGCCGTCATCTGGGGAACCGTCAGTCGAACACGCATGATGGCCCGGAAGTAGCAGAGGTCCGCGGGCGTGCAAACGGCGATAGGCGCCGGGCATCGATAAATAACCATAAGGGCATTGAGCGTCCGCCCCCCATCCTTACCCAACAGGAAGAATAGCCCCGAGAACAAACAGGAAGAGGTTGATGGTCCCGCTGCTGAAAAATGTCTCCATTCTCGAAATCGGCGCGGTGGTGATGGGGCCCTTTGCAGGGCAAATTCTTGCCGATCTCGGCGCGAAGGTCATCAAGATCGAAACGATCGAGGGCGACATCGCGCGCGCATCCTTTCCGCAAGGCGCCGGCATGGGCGCGCTGTTCGTCAACAATAACCGCAACAAGCGGACGATCTCGATCGACCTCAAGGATCCGCGCGGCAAGGCGATCCTGCACCGCCTGATGGCGCAGAGCGACGTGCTACTGCACAATATGCGGACCGACGCGGCCAAGCGGCTCGGCATCGATTTCGACAGCGCCAAAGAGCATAACCCGGGCATCATCCATTGCTCGGCGATCGGCTTCGGCCAGGGCGGCCGTTACCGCGACCGCCCGGCCTTCGACGACATCATTCAGGCGGCGAGCGGTTTCGCCGCCTTCACCGGCGGCGAGCCCCATTTCGTCCCGACGATCGTCGCCGACAAGATCGCCGCGCTTTATACCGTCTATGGTATCCTCGCGGCGCTGGTCGCACGGCGCAGCGGTACCGAACAGGCGATCCAGATCGAAGTCCCGATGTTCGAGGCACTCGCCTCGTTCATTCTGAACGAGCATCTGGCCGCAGCGACATTCGAAGACCAGGGTGCCGTCGGCTACCCCCGGCTCCAGTCGGCACACCGGCGCCCGCACCGGACGCGCGACGGATGGATCGCCGCGCTCCCCTATACGGGCCGCCAATGGCAGCGCTTCCTGACCGAGGTCGGCCAAGAGGCGATCTGCGCCGAACCCTGGTTCCAGGACGAAACGGCACGCCAGTCGCGCATCGACGATCTCTACGCCATCCTGTCGGATGCGCTGCTTGCGCGCACCACGGCCGAATGGCTCGAAACCCTGTCGCGCCTCGACATTCCCTGTTCGCAAGTGAACCGGATCGAGGATCTCCTTACCGACCCGCATCTCGCCGACCTCGACTTCTTCCGCACGCCGCCGGGTTATCCCGACGCGATCAAACGCATGCTGCCCCAGCCGATCCGGTTCGACGGATTGGCGGCGGAACGCGATCTGCCCGCGCCGCCGCTGGGGGCCGACAGCCTGTCGGTGCTCCATGACCTCGGTTATCCGCGGGACGAGATCGACGCGCTGGTCGACGCCGCCATCGTTTATATGCCGCCGCGAAGCGAACAGGACGCCGCCTGAGCGCCGTCGCGACGCGACGCTCCGTCTTTCCGGCACCCCATGCGACATCCGGCCGGACCGCCCGATGTCCGCCGATTCCGCCCGCCCGCCCCATAACCCGAATGTGATGCATATATAACCTTTGGGCCATATTGCATCTGCGCGCGCGAGCGGACATGGACCGCGAATGACTCGCAATAGCGGAAAACTCATTCTCGGCCGGGGACTGGTCGCGCTGTTCGGAAGCTATGCGCTCGCGGCGCTGTGGGGTTCGGTGCTCGCGCGCCTGCTGCCGATGCCACGGCTCGACGCGACGCTGATCGCGACGATCCTGTCCTTCGCGATCTTTGCCGGCGTCGCCATCTATGTCTTTGCGGCGCGCTCGCTGAAATCGGCGCTTGCCGGGCTTGGCATCGCCGGCGTTGCGGGGTTCGTCCTTTTGCGGGTGGCGGGCATATGAGCCTGCGCCAATCGCAATCGCTGCTGCACACCTGGTCGGGCCTGCTCGTCGGCTGGATATTGTTCGGCATATTCCTTGCCGGCACCGTCAGTTTCTGGTGCGACGAGATCAGCCGCTGGGCGCGCCCCGAATTGTCGGCACCGTTCGACCGCGAGGCGGTGTTGAAGGCCGCACCGGCCGAACTCGCCAGGCTGGCGCCGAACGCAAAGGGCTGGTCGATCGAGCTGCCGGGCGACCGGAACAGCGGTGTCCTGCTACGTTGGCAAGCACAGGAAGACGGCGGCGGCCGGCGCCCCCGTCGCGGCGCCGATGACGAGAATAGCCAGTGGCTCGACGGCGGCGGAAACCCGGTCACCGTGCGCGAGACCGCGGGCGGCGACTTCTTCTACCGGCTCCA
>JAFAED010000396.1 GCA_023424275.1 Pseudomonadota bacterium
ATATCACCCTGAATCTCGAAGACGGGCTTTCGCTCGATCCTGCCATTGGCAAGGCTGGCATCATTGCCATTTCCGAATTCGGGACGGGCGGCTCGGTCACCATCAACGGTTCCGGGACATCGATCTCCACCCGTGACGCGAGCGGTGTCGCCGTGGAAGCCGACGGCGATGTCGTGATCGACCTTGCAAGCGTCTCCACCGAAGTTGTCACCCCCGGCGAAGTGGCTGCTGGCATTACCGTGGCAACCCCCTTTGGATCGACCCGCATCAATGTCGGATCGGTGCGCACGGTTGGCGATTATTCGAACGGTATCGTCGTCGAACAGGGCGGCCTCGGTGACGTTTCCATCACTGCCGGCAGCATCTCGACCAACGGCTTTGCGTCGGACGGGATCAAGGTGGTTTCGGGCCGCAACACGGATATCGTCGTCGATACGATCGAGGGCAACGGCGACTATATCTGGGGCGTCAACGTCACCAACGGCATCGAATATGAAGGGCAGCTGATCCACGGCAACACGACGATCTCTGTCGGTCGGATCAACCTGACGGGCAATTACAACAGCGGCGTGGTCCTGAACAGCCAGGGCGTCGGCATCGTCAATATCGGCGAGCTCAACATCGATGGCGTCGGCAGCGGCGGCGTCAACGCCACGGCCGCCGGAACGGCCTATGTTTCGGTCGAAACCGCAACCTTCAAAGGCGAAGGCAGCGGCGGCATCGTCGCGGCGTCGGACGAAAGTAATGCGTTCGTGAAGGTCGGATCGCTGACGACTGAAAATGGCGGCGGCATAGCGGCCATCTCCGGGCTGGGGGCCGCCTTTGCCGAAGCGGGCTCGATCCATATCAAAGGCGATTTCGCGCGCGGCGCCGAGGCGGCATCCGTCTTCGACAACGCCAATGTTCGCGTCGCGGAAATCTCCACCGACGGCCTCGTTGGGCACGCGATCACGGCTACGGCCCTCCGCGGCAAGGCAAGCGTCATTGCCGGCGACATCACCACAGCCGGCGCCACATCCTACGGAATCATGGCGGCAGGGAAAACGAACGATATCCGAGTACTCGGCACCCTGACCACAAAGGGCGACGGATCGACGGGCATTTTGGGCACGACGACGGGCGGCGAGAATTTCGTTCTGACGACCGGAAGGGTCGCGACCGAAGGCGCCAATGCCGACGCGTTCTGGATCACGAGCCGCTACGCCGCCGCAGTTATCCGGGCGGTCGGCGACGTCACGACGTCCGGCGACAGGTCGATCGGCATTCGCGCTGTCGGCGAGGATGGCGAGGTCTCGATCGAAGCGCAGAATATCGTCACCGAGGGCGCCGATGCGCACGGGATTCAGGCCCGGACCCGCTTCGTCTCCTTCTATTCGGGACCGACTCCCGATGACCCGATTTCGCTGGCAGGCGACATCGATATCCGCGCCGCCAATGTTGCCGTCAGCGGCGACGGAGCAATGGGCATCAGTGCGCGCGGGCTCGGCGACGCCGTCATCCTCGCAGGCAATGTCAGCGCCGTGTCGGGTGCGGCGATCGACACCGACATGATCCACGATGTTGCACTCGACCTGCGCGGCGATATCCGGTCGCGGGACGCCAGCGCGGTCGTGGCGCGCGGTCAGAATGTCGCGATCGGCATCGGTGCGAGCGCGCATGTTTTCGGCGGCCAGGACGGCCTCGTCATCGACGCGGTCGGCGCGCGCTGCGCGCTCCCCGACCTCGGCGCCGGGACGCCGAACCCCTGCCCCAATCCCGGCGAGGCACCAGCCGGCGGCGGGATCGGGATTGCCGCCTTTGCCGCACCCCCGGCCAATTTCCCGTCCTTCCCGGGCGACGCACAGGTGGTCAATCGCGGTACGATCGAAGCAGGCACCGGCTTTGCTGTCCGGGTCGAGAACGGGACGATCGCGCTCGACAACAGGGGCACGATCACCGGCGCGGTCCGGTTCGCCGGCGGCGACGACCTGTTCGACAACAGCGGGTCGTTCGTCCTCACCAAGAACAGCGATTTCGGCGACGGGATCGACGTGCTGCGCAACAGCGGCACCGTGCGCGCCGCGGGTTCGCTGCGGCTCGACGGGCTCGAGTGGTTCGAAAACAGCGGCACAATCGACCTCGGCAACGAAAAGACAGGCGACATACTGACCATCACCGGCGACTATGTCGGTCGGGATAATGCGGTCGTGCGCCTCGATATCGATGGCGCCGGCCGCGCGTCGGACCGTCTCGTGATCGAAGGGTCCGCATCGGGTTCGACCGCCATCGCGCTGTCCACCGACCCGACCGAAGCGAAAATCACCAGCGCAAAGGGCGTGCTGCTGGTCGAGGTCGAAGGCCAGTCGGACGCCGAGGCCTTCACGCTTGCCGAAGCAACGCGCGATATCGGCCTTGTCCGTTATGCGCTGACCTATGACGCGGCCAGCGGCAGCTACAGCCTCGTCGGCCGCGCGGGTGCGGGCGCGTTCCGCCAGCTTGGCGCACTGCAGGCGGCGGACCATATGTGGGATGCCAGCGCCGATTTGTGGCGTACGCAGGGATTGTCGCGCCGCGACGCCCTGATGGGCGACCTAGGTTCGGTTTCGCGTTTGTGGGGTTCGCTGCAGGGCGGCCGCGCGACGCGCGACTGGACGACCGCCGACGGCGACGATGCGATCGACCTCGGCTATCGCCAGACGCGGCAGGGCGGCCAGATCGGCTATGACCTGTTCGGCAGCGGCGGCGAGACCGGCGCGCTGCGTTTCGGCCTTACCGGCGGTTATGCAACATCGAAGCTGCGCTACCGCGAAGGCGGCGAGCGGATCGAGCTGTCGACCGCCAACGTCGGCCTTTATGCCAACTATGTCGGCGAACGGCTCTTCGCGAACCTGCTCGTCAAATATGACCATCACGACGTCGAACTCGATACGGCGGCTTTCGCGTCGACGCAGGATATCGGGGGATCGACCTGGGGCGCCGACGGCGAGATCGGGATGCGCTTCGGCAGCACGGGCATGTTCATCGAGCCCAGCGTTGGCCTCGCATGGTCGGCCACCGACATCGACAGCCTCGGCACCGCGACCCAGCGCCTCGAGTTCGAAACGTCGAAACAGGTGAAGGCCCGTATCGGTGCACGTTTCGGGGGATCCAGCCACTTCGCCAACGGCGGCGCGCTAACCCTCTACGCCAGCGGCAATGCGGTCCGGATCTTCGGCGACGACTATGGCCTGACCGTGACCGCCGGCGAAACCCAGCGGATCGAAGGCGACCGGCTCGGCACCTTCGGCGAAGGGCGCGTCGGTCTCTCCTATCGCACCGCAGGCGGCTTCGAAGCCTTTGCCGAAGGCCAGGGTGAAGTCGGCGGGGGCTATGACGGAATCACCGGCCGCATCGGGTTCCGGATCGGCTTCTGATCATGCGCGACCAACGAAGGATGCGGGTTTGACGGAAGATATTTCCGCATCGAGGGGGCTGGCCGGTTGGCTGCACGACAACCGGCTCAGCTTCGCCTGCACATCTTATCAAACGGGCCTTTTGGTGCTCGTGGGGTCGCATCCCGAAGGCGCAGTGGCAATCAGCCGCTGCGCCTTTGACCGTGCCATGGGGCTCGCGTGGCGGCCTGGGCGGCTCTATCT
>JAFAED010000419.1 GCA_023424275.1 Pseudomonadota bacterium
ATGCTTCGCGATCATTGCCGCGACCTATAACCTTTCGCTCTTCCTTCGAATGCTTGTTCATATGCGGCGTGCCAGTATCGCTCTGGTGAACCCGCTTCGATCCGCACTGGCGCGTCGATATATGCGACATGTTCTTCGTATGGCGCTGGGCACCAGCTTGCTGTCGACGCTGTGGAATATACGGCGCAACCTGTCGCTATTCCTGGTCGGCGCCTTGATTGGACCGGCCGCGACCGGTGTGTTCGCCGTAGGGTCGAAACTGGCGAACATGGTCAATCGCATATCCGGCCCCTTGAACCAGGTCCTGTTTCCAGAGATCGTCAAGATCACGCATAGCAGCAGCAGTTCCGAGGCCGCTCGACTGATATGGCGGCTTTCAGCCGTAGCTGCCGCGGTCGCCGTGGCGCTCGCTTCATTCGCCTACATTCTTCGCGAACCGATCGTCATGCTGGCCGCGGGTCCGGGCTATCAAGGCGCGGGAGCCATTTTCAGCCTTCTGTTTCTTGCCGAGTGCATCGGCTTGGCCGGGCTTCATTTGAACGCCGTTATCCAGGGCCTTCGCGGCACGGGACCTTTGCTTTTCATATCGACCGGAGCACTTCTGCTGTTCTGTGCCTTGTCGGTCGCGCTGGCAGGCCCCCTTGGTGCAAACGGCGTCGCGCTCGCAAGCATTGCAGGGGCTGTGCTGATGTATCTCGCAATGCTGGTCTCTGCCAGGCTTGAACTGCGCGGCGCAAACCGAAATCCGGGTAAAAGCAGGGCCGGTTCGAATGGCTAGCTATCTCTTTTGCCTGCCTCGCTATCACACGAATGCGGTGCCATGGATGCGAATATTGGTCGCCGCGGGACATAAGCCGGCTGTGGATGTCATGGCGCTCGGTCCGACCGAAAATTACGAACTCATTCAGCCTGTCCGACATGACGTCGGGCGATTGTCCCGAGCGCTGAACGCCATCGGCGTTGGGAAAAAGGGAGCAATTCAAAGCTTCCCCAGCTTGCGTGCCTATTGGCGGCACATGCAGGCGGTTGACCCAGATGTCGTGATCGTGCGCGGTGTTACCCGATGGTTTTGTCGCCTGGCCGCGCTGTTCGCCATTCTGCAAGGACGTAGGCTCGTCATCTACGATCAGGAAGATGTCGCGCCCACCAAATGGAGCGGCACCTGGTTCCGGCGCGCGCTGCTCAAATGGTTTGGCATTCCGCATTTCACGTCGCGCGTCGCCGCCCTCCAGGATGGGGCCGCAAACGCAGGACGAGCCGTTAGCTTGCCATTCGGTTCTCCGCTGCTCGAAGAAGCGACAAGGCCTTTCGCCACACGGCCGCTGGAATGGCCGCCTCGGCTGTTGATGGTCGCCAAATACCGCGATCGCAAAGGGCATGCCCTTCTCTTGTCTGCGCTGGGGAAAGTTGCGACCGAGATCCCCTTTACGATCAGCTTTTGCGGGGAAGAGGCGTCCGACGCAGACACGCATTTCCGAAACACCCTAGAAAACCAGGCCGCGGACCTCGGCATTTCGGAGCGCGTTTCCTTCCTCAAAAATATCCCGCATAGTCAGATGGCCGATATCTATTCCAGCCACGATCTGTTCATCCTTCCGTCGCGCAACGAACCTGCCGCCGTATCGCCCGTCGAGGCGGCCTGGGCCGGTTGCGCTGTTCTGATCTCCCGCGATAGCGGGACGCGCGGCTATCTCCCTCCCGGCGATGCCTATGACTTCGACCCGGCATCGTCCGACGATATGGCGCGGGCAATCCGCGCAATGCTGAGTGATCCCGAACAGCTGGCGCATGCACGTGCGCAATGCCGGACTCACCTCGAAGCCATAGGATCCTCGGAAACGATCTTGAAAACGTTCGAATCCTTTATCGCCAAATATCCGCGATAAATGTCCAAACCGAACGCCGCACCCGCGCGAAGATGTAGCGCCTAACCGGAAACGTGACTCGCCGAGGCAGGCGTCAAACCTATGGTCCGAAGCTCGGCGTCAAAGCCGCTCCCCATGTCCGGAAGGTCGGCATCGATCGAAAGCTGATACCAACGGCATGCGGTTTGCGGGATCTCGACCGCCCTGCGATGCGATCCGACCGCCAATTCAATTAGTGATATTCCGTCCTGCTCCGGCCTTTCGGCGCACGAAAGACGCACAACCAGCTGGTCTTTTCCGATTTGGGAACTGCTCGCCAGTGTCCAACTCAAATTATAGCTGCCCGGCTCAAGACGGACCAACTGACGAGCAGCGTAGCCGTGCGCCCCCGCAATAGGGGAAATAATCAACTTTTTTGCCTGGGGATTGATCGAAGCGCCCAAATTGCCGGTGCTCGCCAATTCCCAGTCGATCGGGGGCAATAGCGATGGTCGATCAAAATTGCCGTTAGTCAGTCGGTCGCGTCGCGTCGCCTTGCCCAAGGGGCTCTGCTGCAACCCCGATGCCAGCTGTTGGAGGGTGTCGAATTGACGCCGCTTCGTCAAAGCCAGCGCCAGATTGCGATCGGTGGCGGTTATTTCGCTCTGCCGCCACGGTGCTTTTGCGAGAAGCAGGCGCAATTCCACCGCATTTTCAAGGCTCTCCGGCATCGCCGCAACAAAGCCCCAATAGCGATCGGACCAATTGGGTTTCGGACCCAGGACTGGCGCAAGCGTTTCGACCGCGCCCGGACGCGCCGTCGCTTGGGCCATCGCGCGAATGTAAGTCGCGCGCATGCTTTCGTTCGTCAGGATCGCGCGGGAAAGCCAACGAAAAAAGGCACCCTCATCACCGCCCCGCGCCGCGGCGTCGATCGATGCGGATGTGATCAGCGAGCTTCGCCGGGTCAGCTTGCCGCCGATATCAAGCAGAGCTCGACGCCCCGGATCATTGCTGTCCATCGAGACGATCAGCAAGCCAAGAGCAGAGGACGACAAAGGTTCGCCCCGATAGGCCGCTGCGGCAAGCTCGCGTTCTTGCCCAGTCACCTTTGCTCGCGGATTCGCCTGTATCCTCCCAACATATGATGCGAAGGCCAGGTTTCCCTGGGCGGTGCCTAGCGGCGCAACGCCGAGCATATAGGACGTCGCCGGTCGCTTGACCTGATTGACGATCGCGCTGCTCGAAACGCCGACAAAGCCCGCCACCGCCGCGCCGGCCAGCCACAAGATTGCTCGGGTAAGATTCACGGCTTCACCAAAGTTTCGTTCTCAAAGGGCGTCGCTATTAGTCGTCGCTGCCTTTGCCGGCTCCATAACTATAGCCATAGCCATAACCATAACCATAGCCATAGGCCTGGTTCCGCATACCGACTTTGGTCACGATCGCGCCGAACAATTTGGCGCCCGACATGCGAAGCCGGTTCAGCGCCGTCGCGATTGCTCGGTTTTTCGTCGAATTCGCCTCGATCGTGAAGAGGACCCCTTCGACACGGCGGGCGATCAGCGGCGCGTCGGCAAGCCCCAGCAAGGGCGGCGAGTCGATCAGCACATGGTCATACCGGTTCAAGAGCGCGGAGATCAGCGATCCCAGCCGATCGCTGCCCAGCAATTCCGCGGCATTGGGCGGCATCTTGCCCGCCGTAATGATCGAAAAGCCGTATTTCGGAAGCTCTGCAACCATGCCGTTCAGATCATCATCGCCCGACAGATAATGGCTGAGCCCGCGCTGATTGGGAATTTCCAGATAGCGATTGAGCGACGGATTACGGACGTCGGCGTCAACAAGGATGACCGACTTTCCGGTCGCCGCAAGCACCGTAGCAAGGCAGAGCGACGAGTTACTCTTTCCTTCTTGCGGGCGCGACGATGTCAGCATGATCGACCGCGGCGCCCCATGTTCGGTCAGGAACGTCAGGTTGGTCATCAATGACAGATAGGCTTCATAAGCCGCCGACTTCTTGTCGGCGATCGCATCGACCACCGATTGCCCGATCACCTCTGGAATGACGCCGAGGAGAGGCAGGCCGAAGCGAGGTTGCACGTCCTGCGGATCGCGGATCGAGCTGTCCATTTTCTCGAGCAGCAGCACGATGCCCGCAGCCAATCCGACCCCCGCCAACAATGCGATTGCCATATTGAACAACAGGCTGGGGCTCGAAGGCGAGTCCGCGGGTTTCGCACGATCAACGAGCGAAACATTGTTCGTCCCAACTCCCGCAACGCCGATTTCCTTGTAGCGCTGCAACAGCCCTTCATAAAGCTGGCGGTTGGAATCCACCTCGCGCTGAAGGATCGCCATTTCGATCGATTCACGCTGCTGGCTATTATAACGGTCGGTCAGGCCGTCGAGTTCGGCCTGCAATTCGCGTTCACGCTTGACTGAGGCATTATACGCTTCGCGGTTGCCACCCGACGCACGGCTGGTTTCGGCGGCGATGCTCTTGTCCAGATTCGATATCTGCGCCCGGAGCGCCACGACGGCCGGATAATCGTCGGCGAAGGTAGTGAGCAATTGAGCAAGCTCAGCCTGCGCCTCGGCCCGCTTTTGTCGCATCACACCGATCGCCGGAGCGCTGACCTGCGCAACACCGGTCATCGTATTCGCGAGGTCCGCCTCGGCGGCGATGCGCGCTTCGCGGGCTTTGGACAGAGAATCGCTGACTTGGGCAATATTCGAGCCGACCAGCGTTTGGGTGCGCGTCCGCCCCGAGCCATCGGGTCCCGAGGAGAGCGTCACAATACCCTTGTTCACACTATAGTTGATCAGGGCGCTTTCGGAGGTTTCGAGGTTTTTCCTCAGCGTTTCCAGGCGCGTTTCGAGATATTTGCGCGCGTCCGAGGTCGCTGCAAAGCGGCGATCGATCGTCGCCTGAACGAATTGCGCGACCCACATGTCGGCCAG
>JAFAED010000429.1 GCA_023424275.1 Pseudomonadota bacterium
GCCAGGACCTGATCGCCCGCATCTTCGACGGCGCCACCGAAGGGCTGTCGCGCGACGACATCCTCGACAATGTCACCCTTTATTGGCTGACCGGCACCGCGGTGTCGTCGGCGCGCCTTTATTGGGAGAGCAAGCTGCCCTTCTTCGCACCGAAGGGGGTCAAGATTCCGATGGGAGTCAGCGCCTTCCCCGACGAGATTTACACCGCGCCACAGAGCTGGGCGGAGAAAGCCTATCCGAAGCTGGTCCACTATAACCGCTTGCCCAAGGGTGGGCATTTCGCGGCTTGGGAACAGCCCGCGGCGTTCACGTCGGAACTGCGCGCGACCTTCAAGTCGCTGCGCTGACGATAAGGAGGGGCCGGATAGACCGGCCCCTCCCATCGCCGGGCTCAGGGAGCGGGGTTGGGTTTCCCCGAGCGGCGATCGAGGAAATCGAGAGTCAGGCCGGCGACTTCGTCGGCCTTTTCATCAAGCGCGAAATGCCCTGCATCGAGAAGGTGAATTTCGGCATCCGGCACATCGCGCGCATAGCCTTCGGCACCCGGCACGATGAAAGAAGGATCATAACGCCCCCACATCACGAGCAGCGGCGGACGATGTTCGCGCAGCCACGCCTGCCAGGCGGGATAGGAGGCGACATTGGTGCGATAGTCGTAAAGCAGATCGGCCTGGATCTGACGCTGCCCGGGGCGCGACAGAAACGCATATTCGTCGGTCCAGCTGTCGGGATCGTATCGCTCGGGGTTGGGGCTGAGCCCGATGTGGCGCTGTCGGGCCCCTTCGAGCGAGACGAATTTGTCGACCTGCTCGCCATGCATGGCGCGGTCGGCCCAATAATCGGCAATCGCAGTCCATTTGGCGCCAAGCCCCTCGCTATAGGCATTGGCATTCTGGACGATGATCGCCTGCACCTTGTCGGGGTTCTTCATCGCGATGCGAAAGCCGACGGGCCCGCCATAATCCTGCAGGAAGAGCGTGTAGCGGTCGATCTTCAGCTGTTTCAGAAAGGCGTCGGTCGTCGCGGCCAGACGGTCGAACGTATAGATATATTGCCCCGGCGGCGGCGCATCGCTGTGCCCGAAACCCGGATAGTCAGGCGCAATCAGCCGATAGCGCCCCGACAGCCGATGCAGCAAAGGCTCATACATTCGCGACGACGAGGGATAGCCGTGCAGGAGCACGACGACCGGCGCATCCTTCGGGCCGGCCTCTCGGTAGAATATACCGACCCCGTCGACGTCGACGCGCTGATAGGTGACGGGCGACGACGCGAGCGCCGCCGCCGCGAGCAGGGTGGCCATACTCACCCGGCCACCTCCAGCGTCGTTATCGCGTCGAGCAACTCGGCGGTGTTCAATATCGCATGCGCATAGGTCGGTCCGTTGAGCTCGTGCGCCGCATGCATCATCTCTTTCGAATAGGCGGCGGTCGCGTCACGGATCAGCGTGACATGATAACCGAGCTCCATCGCATAGCGCCCCGTCGATTCGACACAGGTGTTGGCGAGCAGCCCCACCAGGATGACATGCGTGATCGCGTGCTGGCGGAGCTGGTGATCGAGGTCGGTGTTGGCGAAACCGCTCTGCGCCCAATGTTCCTTGGCGACGATATCGCCGGGTTGCGGCGCGAAGTCGGGATGCCATTCGCCGCCCCATTCGCCGCGAGCGAAGCTGTGACGGCTCATGATCCCGATCTGCGTCGGGTTCGGATGATCCCAATCCTCGTAATCTCCGGGCTCCCAGCGGCGGTGCGGCGCGATGAAGACCTGGATACCGGCCTCGCGGATCGCCTTCACGATCGCGCGCAGATTGTCGAGCAGTCCGATCTCCTCGGCGATCGGCCCGACGCGCGGCCACGCCTTTCCGCCTTCGGACAGGAAGTCATTATAGGGATCGATGAACAGCAGCGCGGTCGAGGCCCGCTTGTAGGTCGGCAATGCCATGATTCGTCTCCTCAGCCGCGCAGCGCGAAGCGTTCGATGCTCTCGGCGAAGAGCGGCGTCTCGCCGGCATTGTGCGCGAGCGACATCGGCTTGCGCTGCGCCGCAAAGGCTTCGAACGGAATGCCCTGACGATCGAGATAGGTCAGGAATTCGTCGGTCGCATGCGTCTGCACATGGTTGGTGAATTCGCAGCGGCCGTCGCCCAGCTCCTTGACGCTGAGTTCCCATTTGACGTGTATCGTCGTGCGGCCGGCCGGAGGGAAGATGTCCGACACCGATTCCAGCACCAGATGATCCTTTTCGGCGAGCGTTTCGATATAATGCTGGACCATCAAGGTGCCGCCGATGATCTCGACATTGATCGACATCCGCCGGCCGTCGGGCGCGGTGGTGGCGCCCGCCGCAACATGTGCGGGCGAACAGCCCTGATATTCATGTTCGGGGAGCGAAAAGGCCCAGGCGGGCAGATCGATCTTGTTGATCGGCGCGTTGATGATCGCAGTGAAACTGGAATCGACGATTTCGGGATTGGTCATATCTCTATCCTTTGCCGGAAGGGAGCGGCATCGTCGCGCGGGCGGCGGAGGACGTCCGCGCCGAGCCTGCGAAGCGAGATAGGGACCCGGCCCGGCCGCAGTATTGAACTTTGGTGTCGGCCGGCGGGAATCGGCAAGGGACTATTCGGG
>JAFAED010000446.1 GCA_023424275.1 Pseudomonadota bacterium
ATTTATGGCCGCGCCTAAGGCAGGTCGGCGCGCCATTTGTCAAGGCTTCTACACGTCGCCCCCGCGAAGGCGGGGGCCGCCATCGGCCTTGCCCAAGGTTGCCAGCGGCCCCCGCCTTCGCGGGGGCGACGTGCATTCAGCACGTCAAACCCAAGCCGTCGAGCACCTCGCTGCCGAACAATGCGCGGTGCGCGGGATCGGGCATCAACCTGTCGCGCGCCGCGAGCCAACGGCGAAAATCCTCGCCATAGTCGGCGGCGACACGCGCAGCGTCGAGGCGGCAGCTTTTGGCCCAATGGCGGGTAAATCCGATCCCTTCCGCATCGAGGCATTCGACGACGCGGGCATAGGCCTCGGCGGTGCGCTGGCTGCGTGGCCCGTCGAAATCGATCACGGCATTATGCGTAAAGCGCGCCGGGGCGAGCAACCCTTCGGCGCGCTCCATGAAGCGCACGGTGACGACGGTCGAGCCGCCATGCTTGGCGTAGACGGCACAGATGCGTTCGAAAGCGCGCGCCAGATCGGCGCGATCGATGGTGACCGAGGCGTTGAACAGGTCGGCGAGCGGACGATGCGTGTCGAGCCCCTCCCCCCAACTGCCGTAAACCGGCGGATCGTCGACGTCGGGCCCGGCGGCATAGCCCATCTTCATCGCAAATTGCAGCAACGGCCCGCGCGCCCATGGATAGTCGTTGAGCAATCGCCCGAGCAGGCTGAGCGCATCATAGCCGGCGCCGAGCTGCCCCGGCGTCGCGCGCGGATACGCGTCGCGCCATGGTTCGCGATAGAGGAAGCGCAGCATCGCGGGCCGCTTGAACGGCTTGTACGGATTGACGATCATCTGGACGAAATCGGGATCGCGATCGAGCGCATAGGCCGCCGAAAAGCGACGGAAATCGCCGGCCGCCAGCCAGTCCATCGCGGCGCGTTCGACCTTGCGCAGATTCTGGATCGGGCGGACGAGGAATTTGGGCACGCTGTCGACGACGAGCGCGGTGATGATGCCGAGCGATCCGACGGGGAGCTGCGCCGCGGCGAAAAGCGTGTCGTCGCGCAGCGGAGTCGAACCCGTCGCGGCGATGAAGGCGTCGCTCATCACGCCGGATTCGGGCTCGATCCAGTGGATGCCGGCCGGCGTGACAAGCTGTACCGCGCGGACATGGTCCTGGATGCCGCCACGCGCGATCATCGATCCGTGCGTCCCCGTCGCGCAGGCACCGGCAAAGGTCTGCCCATTGCCCGCACCGCTGGTCCATAGCGAGCGTCCTTGTTCCTCGAACTTGTCCGAAACCTCGTCGACGAGCGCGCCCGCTTCGACGAGCATCAAAGCGCCCGCATCGATGCCCGGGCGGACATCGTCCGCGCCGATCCGGAAGCAGCGGTTGAAGCGGCGCGTGTGGAGCAGCCAGCTTTGCGAGCTGATATTGACGTTCGACGGCGACCAGCCCGCGCCGAGCGGGCGGACGCGGCGCTGCGCGGCGGCCGCGTCGGCGAGCCAGCCCTGCACGGCTTTCGCGGCGATCGCCATCTCGTCGCGCCCGCGCTCGGCGTCGCCGCTGCGCAGCGCAAAGCGCGTTGCGGCCTCGCAGGTGCCGGTACCGTGGTAATTGGTCCAGCGGCCCTCGTCTCCCAGCCTGACGATCGGCATCAGGCGTCTCCCAGCGGCAGGATGCCGGCATGCGCGCGCCACGCGACGGTCACGGGTCGCAGGAAGCCGAAGGTCGCGATCGCGACGAGCATCTGGCGCCGTGTCGCGAACACACGGACATCGCACAGGCCATGATCGGATTCGGGTGTCACAAATGGTTGAGCAGCAGCGGCGGCGAAGCCCCAGCCTTTCAGCGTAACGACCATCGATTCTTCATCGAGCGGGCGCGGATTGGCGATCGAAAGGAATATATCCGCCTGCCCCGCGGCATATTGCCCGAAAAGCAGCGCAAAACCAAGCGCAGCGAGCGCCCAACCCAGCCACATCATGCCTATATTCCCTTCGTCTTTTTCCCCGGCCGGTGTTCCGGCTCCGCAACCCGAAGAGCATGGGCAATTTTTCCTGCCCGTTCCTTTCAACTAGCTGTATAGGCGCGCTATGCAAGTCCATCCGTTGATCGAAACCAACACAGCGCTCGTCGAATTCTGCGACCTCATTCGGAACAGCGATTTCATCGCGGTCGACACTGAATTCATGCGCGAAAACACTTTCTGGCCGGAGCTTTGCCTGATCCAGGTGGCCGACCGCGACCATGCCGCGGCGATCGACCCGCTGGCGCCCGGCATGGATTTGAAACCCTTGCTCGACCTGCTCGTCGACAATGAGGATATGCTGAAAGTCTTTCATGCCGGCGGGCAGGATGTCGAAATCATCTTCAACCTGACCGGCAAGACGCCGCATCCGATCTTCGACACGCAGATCGGCCAGATGGCGATCGGCCAGGCCGAACAGGTCGGCTATTCGAACCTGGTCGAAGCGTGGATCGGCTTGCAGCTCGACAAGGGCGCGCGCTTTACCGACTGGAGCCGGCGCCCGCTCGACAAACGCCAGATCGACTATGCGGTCGGCGACGTCACGCACCTCGCCAAGATTTTCCCGATGATGCTCGACAAGCTGATCAAGACCGGGCGCGGTCACTGGCTGGACGAGGAGATGGAAAAGCTGGCCGACCCGGCGAACTATAGCGTCGATCCCGACAAGGCATGGCAGCGGATCAAAATCCCGTCGCGCAAACCCGACGTGCTCGGCCGGCTGCAGGCGCTCGCCGCATGGCGCGAGCGCGAGGCGCGCAACAAGAATCTGCCGCGCGGCCGCATCGTCAAGGACGAGACGCTCGCCGACCTCGCCGCGCACCCGCCGAAGGACCAGGACGGGCTGGGCCGCGTCCGCGGGCTGTCGGCGACGTGGCGGAGCAACGATATTGGCGCGCGGCTGATGGATGCCCTCGCCAATGCGAAGTCGCTGCCCAAGGACGACATGCCCGACCGCGCGCCGCGCGGCCCGGGGCTCGGCAAGGAAGGCGTGCTCGTCGCCGACCTGCTCAAGCTGCTGCTGAAAATCCGCGCGCGCGAACTCAATGTCGCAGCCCGGCTGATCGCGCGCAGCGACGACCTGGAGGCCCTAGCGGCCGGCGGACGCGAGGGCATCGCGATGATGCAGGGGTGGCGATACGATGTTTTCGGGCACGCCGCGCTCGACCTGGTCGAAGGGCGCATGGGTTTTGCGGTGAAGAACGGCAAGCTGGTGATGAGCGAAATCGACACGGCCACCGCCACCGAGGCCTGAGCCTCGATCGACCGGCCCGGCGCGGCCGGTCACCGCGAAGCCGCCGACCGCTAAAGCAATATGATCTCGGGCTTGGCGTCGAGCGCATGCGCCAGCGAGCGCAGGCGCCGGTCGACCGATTCGCCGGCGAGATGATGCCAGCCGCGATCGAGGCTGAGCCGCAACTTCCCGTCTTCCAGCGCGATACGGCTCGCCTTGAGCGGAGCCTCGACGCCGCCGGTCAAGCGCTGCGCAAGCCGGATTGCCAGCCCCCATTGGCGGGCGCGCGCGAGCCGGTCGGGCCCGACCAGATTGCCCATCGCCGGAAAATCGCTGTCCGCGCCGCCGAATCCGGCGTGGAGTGCGCGCGCGAGCAGGATACGGCCCGGGATATCGATACCGCGCCAATTGCCGTGCAGGCCGATTTCGGTGCCGCGTTCGGCGCGGAAATCGGGGTTGGCGGACCAGGCGACGTCGCTGAGCAGGCTGGCCGCGAGGCGGACGCGGCTGTCGGCGGGCGCTTCGCCGGTAAATAGGGGCGCGATCCATTCGGTGATCGCACGGCCATGCGGCGCAAAGCGCGCGAGGCGGCGCCCCTCGAACTCGGCGGCGACGATCAGCGGGTCCTGTGCGCGCGTTTCGGCGTCGAGCGCCTGATAGAGCAAGCCTTCGCGCAGACCCGACGACGACACGGTCATTTCGGGAATGTCGATGATGTTGGCGAGCGCGGCGAGCAGCGCCGCGGCGTCGGGCAAGGCCGCCGCGCGGTTCGATGCCATGCCGGGAATCGCCCGCAGCTCCTCGAAACTGAGTCGCCGCGTCGCGCGGACGAGACGGCGCAGCGCAGTGCGCGGCAGGCAATGCTGATCGAGCACCGCGAGCGGATCCTGCGTCAGTTCGAGGTCGAGGCGCGACAGCGCGCGCCACGATCCGCCGACCAGATAGAGCGGCAGGCCGGTCAGGCCGCCGGGCCAACCCGCGTCGCGGAGCATCTTGCGCACCGACCGCTCGAACGCCTGTTGCCCATCCTTGCGCAGCGCCGGCAAACGCAGCACGCCGAGCGGGAAGGACGCGCGGCGCCCGACCTGTCCGTCCGCCACTTCGGCAAGTTCGAGGCTGCCGCCGCCAAGATCGACCGCGATACCGTGTGCATCGGGAATGGCCGCGAGCACGCCATAGCCGGCCGCCTCGGCCTCTTCCTCACCCGACAAGAGGCGGATTTTCAGGCCGGCTTCGGCCGCGGCGGCGATAAATTCGGCGCCGTTTTCGGCGTCGCGCACCGCTGCCGTCGCAACGCATTGCAGGGTCTTCACCTCCATATGCTTTGCGAGCAGGGCATAGCGACGCAGCGCGGTCAGCCCGCGTGCGGCATCCTCTTCGGCGATGCGGCCGTCGATCGCGAGGCCGCGCCCGAGCCCGGCCGCAACCTTTTCGTTGAAAATCACCGCCGGCGCGCGCGCGGGGCCTTCATAAACGACGATACGCACCGAGTTGGAGCCAATGTCGATGACCGCAGAACGGTGGACCGCCTGTTTCGAGGTACGCAGCAAACCCAAATCTATCGTCTCAATCTTCATGCGTGTTGAAAGCCAGCGTCGGGACGTCCTGGCGCTTGTGAAGCGCCGTACCGCGGCCCGACAGCGACGGGTTGTTCATAAAATAATGGTGCAAGTTAAATGGCTTGTCGCCCGGCGTTACGCGCACCGACGTGCCATCTGGCTGCAATATCCAGCTTTGTTCATTGTCGATGAGGTTCGCCACCAGCACCTGATCCAATATCTGGTCATGCACGGTCGGGTTTTCGATCGGGATCATATATTCGACGCGGCGGTCGAAGTTGCGCGGCATCCAGTCGGCGCTGCTGATGTAGAGCTTGGCGCCGCGATGCGGCAGCGGCGCGCCGTTCGCAAAGGCCCAGACGCGGCTATGCTCGAGGAACCGGCCGACCACCGATTTGACGCGGATCGTTTCAGAGAGGCCCGGCACCCCTGGACGCAGGCAGCAGATACCGCGCACGATCAGTTCGATCGGCACGCCGGCGGCGCTCGCTTCATAAAGCTTGTCGATGATGCCCGGATCGACGAGGCTGTTCATCTTCGCCCAGACGCCCGACGGCTTCCCTGCCTTCGCCGCCGCGGTTTCGGCGTCGATCAGTTCGGACAGGTGCGCGCGCATATTGAGCGGCGACAT
>JAFAED010000459.1 GCA_023424275.1 Pseudomonadota bacterium
GCCGAATACGCCCGCATTGTTGAATGCAATGTCGAGCCGGCCGTAATTGTCCACCGCGGCGCGAACCAGCGCTTCGTGGAAGGCCTCGTCGCGGACGTCGCCGGCGACCGCAACGGCCTTGCCGCCCGCAGCGGCGATCTCGGCGACCAGGGCGTCGAGTTCGGCCTGGCGGCGTGCGCCGACGACGACCGAAGCGCCTTCGGCCGCAAAGATTTTCGCGGTTTCGCGGCCAATGCCCGAGCTGGCGCCGGCGACGATCGCAACCTTGTTCAGCAAACGATCCATGATCTTTCTCCTATTCGGCGGCGGGCCCGATGCCCGTCTCGATAAAAGGAAGATGGACCTCGGCCGTTGTTCGGAATAGGCAGCGACTCTTGGTTCTGTTATTCGGGGTTACCGAACAATGATCCGCATCGAAGGCATTGCCGCATTCGTCGCCACGGTCGAGCAGGGTTCGATCAGCGGCGCCGCGCGCCAGCTCCGCCTTTCCAAATCGGTGGTGAGCGAACGCCTGGCCGAACTCGAACGTTCGCTCGGCAGCGCGCTCCTCCACCGCACCACGCGCCGGCTCAGCCTGACCGAAGACGGTACCGCCTTCCTGCCCCGCGCGCAGCGGATCGTCCGCGACGTCACCGAAGCGGCAGCCGACATCGCCGAGCGCCGCGGCACGCTCGCCGGCCCGCTGCGCATCGCCGCGCCCGTGACCTTCGGCCATATGCACCTCGGCCCCGCGCTCTATCCGTTCCTGAAAAGCCATCCCGACATCCGGCTGACGCTCGACCTCGACGACCGCCGCATCGACGTCGCGTCGAGCGGCCATGACGCCATTATCCGGCAAGGCGCGATCGACGACACGCGGCTTATCGTCTGGAAACTCGCCAAGAGCCGCCGCATCCTCACCGCATCGGCCGCCTATCTGGCCGAACAGGGCACGCCGACCTGCCTTCAAGACCTGCGCGACCATCGCGGCATCTTCTACACCAACCGCGGCAGCGCCGACTGGCACTTCCGTACCGACGACGGCCCGGTCACGATCCAGGCGAAACAGGCGCTCGGCGTCAACAATGGCGACATGATCCGCGACGCGGTCGCGGCGGGCCTCGGCATCGCGATGCTCCCCGCCTTCATCGCCGGACCCGCGATCAAGGCCGGCAAACTCGTCGCCATCCCCCTCGCCATCGCCCCCGACGAGGAATGGATCTATATGGCGCATTCGCAAGGGCGAGACCCGTCGGCGAAGCTGCGCGCGCTGAGGGATCATCTGAAACAGGCGTTCGGCGACCCGCCCTATTGGGACGTCGATTAGCCTGCTGAATGGGCGGTTTTGGGGTGGAGAGCGGGCATGCCTAAGCGCGTTCAGTTACGAGGCGTCGATCCAGCCCATCAGATCCTTTGACGCAGAGAAGCAATCCGCGCACACCCATTCATAGTCCTCGCCATGCCGGTATTCTGAGGTGGTAGCGTAGCCCTCCTGAATCGTGCCATCGGCTCTGGCGCCCGGCTCAATCAGCTTCACGCCGCACACTGCGCAGTGGTCATGTTCCCAGTCAAGCCGGTAGGCCTTATAAGCTTTCCGGACAAAGCTCTGTGCCCGCAGATAGGGCAACGTCTCAAGCATTTCGGCGCGCCATTGATCAGACATGCAGTCCTTCTACGCTGGCCGTCCAATGTTCGCAACCGGTCGAAACCCGCCATCCCGGCACCGCCGTCGTTCGCAGAACGAGAAAATGCTTTCCTAATTCGCCCGGCGATGCCAGCGTCGCATCGCCCCGCCTCCGCAGAAACGGCTTACGGGCACAAAGGACACAGTTTCGGGTCTCGCATGCGGGGCTTTTGTGTCCTTAAGGACGCGCCGGGGAAATGGATCGTTGCGCGGGCTCCGCTCGCCGCAAATCCCTGCACTTCGCTTGACTTTCTGCACGACTCACCCTACTTGCGCCTTCCATTCCGACAACATGACCGGACGGCGAAGCGCGGCTGCGTATTCGTGGTCCGTTTTTTGCGTTGGAAATCAGACGCTTTGAGATGGGGCCGGTTGCCTACGGCCCTGTGGAGCAGGAGAAAGTTACCAATGGCACGTATCGCGGGCGTCAATCTGCCCACCAACAAGCGCGTGATCATCGCGCTCACCTACATCCACGGCATCGGCCGCAAGACCGCCGTCGACATCGCCGACAAGCTGGGCATCGACCACACGCGCCGCGTTCAGGATCTTTCGGACGCCGAAATCCTGCAGATCCGCGAAACGCTCGACGCCGACCACACGGTCGAGGGTGACCTTCGCCGCACCACGGCGATGAACATCAAGCGCCTGATGGACCTCGCCTGCTACCGCGGCCTGCGTCATCGCAAGGGCCTGCCGGTCCGCGGCCAGCGCACGCACACCAATGCGCGCACCCGCAAGGGCAAGGCGAAGCCGATCGCCGGCAAGAAGAAGTAAGGTCGAGCGCGCCCCCGCGGCGCGCTTCCTTGCTTTCCCTGCCGGGGCAGCGGCCTCCGCCCGCCACCGGCCATTCAGGATTAGGTTAGGATTATATCATGGCTCGTGAACCGCAGCGTCTTCGTCGGCGCGAACGCAAGAATATCTCGTCGGGTGTGGCCCACGTCAACGCGACCTTCAACAACACGATGATCACCATCACCGACGCGCAGGGCAATGCAATTGCCTGGTCGAGCGCCGGCATGATGGGCTTCAAGGGCAGCCGCAAGTCGACCCCGTACGCGGCGCAGCGCGTTGCCGAGCGTCAGGCCAAAACCGCGCTCGAGCGGTTCGGCGACGAAGGTCGCCTTGCGCTTGCCGTCGCTGCCAGCCTTGATTTCCAGGTTGCTGGGCTTCTTCAATTCCT
>JAFAED010000478.1 GCA_023424275.1 Pseudomonadota bacterium
GCCCTGGCCCGGCCAGCTCCAGCGCCGATTTACGAGTTCACCGATTGCGTCGCCGTCGCTGCTCTTCACGATCGGCGCCATGTCGGTGATGCGCACGTCTTCGCGCGCAGGCACGTTCGGCGCCCCCTCGGGCATCTTGATCTTGATCTGAAGGTCGTCGAAATCCTCGGCGATCGAGGCGATATCGACTTCCAACCTATAATCATTGCACATGCACGCGCATTCCCTGTCGCTCTTGGCCGCCCTTGCGACTCGCTGTCGTTCCTATTATGTTCCACGCATGAGCGCGGCGCTAACCCCTTTCGACCCCGAGTCCCCGGACGGCCGCCGTGCGCTCATAAGACGCAATCCCGACGATGAAAGCGAGATCGAAATGGTCGAGGCAGTGTGGGGTTCGGACCCGCGCTTCTCGGACGGCATCAACTATCGCTTCGTCCGGTCGGAAGGCCGCGCCTTTCCGGAGCGACGCTGCCTGATTCCGGCCTCCGAATTCCGGATGGGAACGGGCGAACATCGCTACCGCGTTACGCTCGACAGCGGCAATTTCTTCTACCTTGCCGCGATCTGGGATCCGCCGCTCGCCGACTGGCCCCTCTCCTATCGCGTCCTGACGATCCCAGCGGGCGCCGACGTCATTCCCTATCAGTCGCGCCACGGCGTCATCGTTCCCCGCCGCGACGTGATGCATTGGCTCGACGGCACGCTTCCCAACGAGCAACTATTTGCCGAACCGCCGCGACACAGCTTCTTCGTCGAGCCGCTACGCGCCCAAGCCGATCTCCCATTATGAGCGCCGGCGCTGCCGCGCGGGCCCGGCCGCCCGCGCCCCAAGCGGATTTGTTCGGTGCCGATCTATTGCCCGGCTTGACCTACGCCGACAACCTGGTGACCCCTGCCGAAGAGCATGACCTGGTCGAGGCGATCCGAACGGCGAACCTCACCCCGTTCCAGTTTCAGCAATGGGAAGGCAAAAGACTGACCCGCTCCTTTGGCTGGACCTATGACTTCACAACCGGCCGCTTCGCGCGCGGCGAGCCTGTTCCCGAATGGCTTTTCCCGCTGCGCACCCGCGCCGCGGCTTTCGCCGGTCTCGATGCGAGCGCGATCGAACAGGTCTTGCTTATCGAATATGGCAAGGGCGCCGGGATCGGATGGCACAAGGATCGTCCCGTCTTCGAGCATGTCGTCGGCGTATCGCTTGGAGCCGCGGCAGCCATGCGCTTCCGCCGCCGCGTCGGCGCGCGGTTCGAACGCACTACGGCTCAGCTCGCCCCGCGGTCGGCCTATCATCTCTCCGGGGAAGCCCGGGACGATTGGGAACATAGTATTTGCGCAATGGCCGAGCCGCGATGGTCGGTCACCTTCCGAAGTCTACGCCAGCGCTGAGACCGTTCGCTTGCGGGATAAACGGTACGCGGGAGCCGGCGCCTAGTCGGAGATCGTCTCGTCCTCGATCGCAGCATGGATCATCCGGTCCCAAACCTCGGCATCGCCCACCGCGAGCATGGCAGCGCTGGGCTCGCGCAGCGTTCGAAGCACGGCGAGCGCAGCGTCGCTATATTCTCCCCAAAGCGCATCGACGGCTTCGCTCGCAGAAGACATATCACCCTCGGCGTTGCGGCTGAGCGCATGCCCGGCCAGCACGCGAGCGACCCGCTCGATTGGCGACGTCATGGCCCGGTCGAAATCGTTCGCCATCAGCTTTTCTTGAGATAGGCGCGGACTGCCTCGGCCGAATTGCCGACCGCATCGACTGCTTCACGGAGTTCTTCTTCGCTGACGCCGAGCGCCGCCGTCCAGTCGCGGACCTCATAATCTTCGCCGAGGCTGATCCGGTTACGGTCCGCACCGCCTACTTGGGTTTTGTCGTCTGCCATGGTCGCTCCTTTCGAGAGATAATCAACTCGACGCAGGAAGCGCCGAGCAATGCGCGAGAATGACGCGCCACGTGCCGTCCCGCTTTTGCCAAACGCGCGAATAGGCTTAGCGGCCGAAGAAGGCTTCGCCATCGTAAAGTCCGGCAAGGTCGACGGTGACACAGACCGTCGCGCAATCGCCCCAGCCACGTATCTCGGGTTGACCGGTCATATCGATCGACTGAATATCGAGCATCCCGGAGCGATGCGGCGCAAGGTCGTCCGCCTTGGACAGCCGACTCCCGAACTGGTCGGTGTAACGGACATGATCGTCGAGCAGGGCGTCGAGTGCTTCGACATCGCTCGCGAGCATGGCCGCGCGAAGCGCCGCTTCGGCCTCGATAATTTCAGGACAATCCATATCGGCTCCCACTTGCCGCCCTCAACCGAAAGGCGAATCCGCACGATCCAGCATCTCGGAAATGTCGTCGGCGGAAAAGGCCTGACCATCCTCCAGGACGAGGGAGTAACGTTCACGTTCATCCGGTGTCGCCGCAATGAACACCCCGAGTATCTCGCGGAGCGGCCTTGGCGCGCCGCGCTCCTCGGAAAGCGGCGGCAGCTCGCTACCGCCCTGTCGGTCATGCGCCAGTGTCAGCGTTCCGCGCTGGCTCCAGATATCGGCCCGCTCGCTCACCGATCGACCGATCGCGGTTGGCCTTCGCCGTGCCGACCGGCCTCCGTATCCTTCTCCTCGCCGACGCGGGTACCGCTCGCAGGGTTATAATTTGCTGGAATGCTGCCGCCGCTATCCGGGTCGCGCTTGGGCTCGCGGTCGAGCGTGTCGCTCGGTCGGCGCGCAGCGCCTTCAGGCTGGTTCTCGGTTGATATATTGGGATTTTTCGTCTTTTCGGTCGGCACATCGCCGATCTTTCGAAATTGGGTCATCATGAGTCTCCCTGCGCCACGCCGGTTGCGGGCGGCCGCTCAGCGGATCCGAGCGGCGTGCCATCGTCGCGGACACTACGCCCGCTCATCACGGTGATTCTGTATGGGCCATGAGAGCGAGACGCACTGCCGCGCGGCACGGTTGCGAAGCGGGCGCCGCCCCCGCACAAATATTCCAAATAGTTGATCTGGATTAGCCGGATTTATAGGTCCGCCACCGCTCGCGCCGACGGTTCCGAACCGTCCTCCTGCCCCGCTGCCTTGCTAGCATCCGCGCATCACGGGCTGCGCGGCACGCCGAGGTCGCTCGCAACGCCTACCTTGACAGCAATATCCAGGAGAAAAGCGCTCCAGGCGGCAAAGCCGGCAGCCCTGAGCTCAAGTTCCTGGTTCTTGTCGTAGATGCCCTCTATGCCCTTGCGTTTGTGGTTTAACATCAGCTCAGCAATATCTCGATCGATGCCGACCCGCCGAGCGTTCGACCGGAATGTCCTGCGCAGATCATGAAAATGCCAGCGGTCGATTGGACGTTCGGCAAATTCTTCCATCCGCTTGTGAATTCGATCGCGCGCCCTAGACCAGCCTCCGCGCTGCGGACCGTCGATGCGTGCCGACGGAAAGAGCCACGGATAATT
>JAFAED010000485.1 GCA_023424275.1 Pseudomonadota bacterium
TATTATCCGCGTACAAGGGGCGGCGAGCCGATCTATGTCCACGCGAAGACTGCGATCGTCGACGACCGGATGATCCGCGTCGGATCGGCCAATATGAATAACCGGTCGATGGGGCTCGACAGCGAATGCGATGTCACGATCGATACCGCCCTTCCCACGAACAAGGGCGTGGAACCGACCATCGCGCGCCTCCGCACGTCGCTGATCGCCGAACATCTCGACGTGCCGGAGGAGGAGGTCGCGGCAAGCTTCGAACGAACCGGATCGCTGATCGACACGATCGAGGCGCTGCGCGGCAAGGGGCGCTCGCTCGAACCGCTCGACCTCGTGCCGCCGGGGCCGATGGACGAGTTCATCGCGGAGAATGAGGTGCTCGACCCGACCAGCCCCGACGAAATGTTCGAAAGCCTGACCGAGCGGGGGCTCAGGAAGAGCTGGCACCGCGGCCGTAACTGGATGAAGCGGCACCGGCCATTTGCGCGCAAGGCTTCCTGATTGCGCTGTGCGTATAGTCACTTGCGGTCGTCGCGCTTGTTCATATGATGGCTGCGATGACCGACGCCGGACCCACGCCGATCACGCCAAGGCGGCTTTCCGCTTTCATCAGCCATCACAGCTCGCAGGTCGAGACCGCCCGGCGGCTGAAACGCCTGCTCGCGGCGCGCGGGATCGACGGCTGGCTCGCCCCCGACGACATCGCCGCGGGCACAGCCTTCGACCAGTCGATCGTCGACCAGATCGACCGGTCCGATGCGATCGTGCTGCTGTTCTGCCCGCAATCGGACCAGTCGCGTCATGTGAAGCGCGAACTTATGCTGGGCGAGGACAGCAACAAGATCATCCTTCCAGTCCGGCTCGAGGATGTCCGGGCACAGGGCCTCGCATATTGGCTCAAGGATTATCAGTGGATCGACTGGTTCGCCGGCGAGGAGCAGGCGGTCGACCGGATCGTTGCCGCGATGAACCCGGGCGCCGCTCCTGTCACGTCGCCCGGCACGACCGCCCGGCAAATGAGCGCGCCGCCCGCACCGCGCCGCAAGCGTTTATGGATGGTGGCCGCAGCTGGCGTCGCTTTGGCCGGCCTGATCGGCGGCGGCATCTGGTGGCAAAGCCGCGCCCCGGCGGTCGGCGATCCTGGCGCGGCGGTCGCCGACAATCCGATCGAACCCGGCATCTGGACGAGCAAGCGCGAGGTTGTGAAGATCCTCTTTCCCGAGGAAATCGCACCCGAATATGAAAAGCAGTTCAAGACGCTGATGGAGACCGACCCCGATCCCGAGGACTGCATATCGCCCGAAGTCGCCGCGAAACCCGACGTCAAATTGTTCGACCCGAACAATGAGTCATCGTGCACGATCGGATCGTTCAAGATGAACGGCGGACGGATCAGCGGCTATCTCAATTGCAAGATCGCGGGCGATCCCAACGGCAATCTGCAGGTGACGGTGCGCGGCACCTATACGCGGACGACCATGGAATATGACAATGTCGTCACCATGCAGACGAGCCAGGGCATGGTGCGTTTCCGCAGCCACGAAACATCGAACTGGGTGCGCGGCCCCGCCTGCGGCGCCTGATCAGTCTGCCAGCGACAAGATATGCCGCGCCTGTTTGAGGTGCGGCGCGTCGACCATCTTGCCGTCTACCTGCAACACGCCCGCGCCCGGATGGGCGGCGAAGGCATCGACAATCGCCTGCGCGCGCGCGGCTTCGTCGGCCGACGGCGTGAAAGCGGCGTTGATCGGTTCGACCTGCGACGGGTGGATCGCCATCATGCCAGTAAAACCGTCGCGGCGTGCGCGGGCGGCATAGGCGGCGAGGCCGGCTTCGTCCTTGATCGCAGGGAAGACGGTATCGATCGCCGCAGCGCCCGCGGCATGCGCGGCGAACAAGGTCATCGCGCGCGCGACCTCATAGGGTGATGTGTAGCTGCCGTCGGCCTCGCGGCTCGTCGTCGCGCCGATAGCGGCGGGCAGGTCTTCGGCGCCCCAAGTCAGCCCGAGTAGGCGGTCCTTCGCCTCGCGATAGCTGCCAAGGGTGAAGATTGCCGCCGGCGTTTCGGTCGCGATCGGCAGGATCGGGGGAAGCGACGCATCGCGCGCGGACTCGCTGCGCAGGATCGTATCGAGCTGCGCGATGCTGGGCGCGCCCTCGGCCTTGGGCAGCATGATCGCATCGGGACGCGCGGCGGCGATCGCGGCGACGTCGGCGGCGGTCATATGGCCGTCGAGCGGATTGACGCGCACTAGCGTCACGACTTCGCGCGTCCCCGCCAGATAGTCGGTGATGGCGGCGCGCGCCGCCTCCTTGTTCGCGGGCGATACCGAATCCTCGAGGTCGAGGATGATCGCGTCGGCGCCCGACGCCGCCGCCTTGGCAAAGCGTTCGGGCCGGTCGCCGGGAACGAAGAGGAGCGAGCGCAGGCGCATCAGGCGGCTTTCCTTTTGATCAGCGCGGATCGTTCGCACTGGCAGACGATTTCATCGCGCTGGTTGATCGCGCGGTGGAGGAAGGTCACGATACCCGCATTGGGCCGCGATTTGGACTCCTTGAGACCAACGACCTCGGATTCGGCCCGAAGCGTGTCGCCGATGAACACCGGCTTCGGCATGACGAGCTTGTCGTAGCCGAGGTTCGCGACAAGCGTACCGAGCGTCGTGTCGCCGACCGAAAGGCCGACCATCAGGCTGAAGGTGAAGGTGCCGTTGATAAGGATCTGGCCGAATTCGGACGCTTTCGCCGCCTCGATATCGAGGTGAAGCGGCTGCGGATTGTGCGTCATCGTGGTGAAGAGGAGATTGTCGGTCTCGGTCACCGTGCGGCGGATATCGTGCGTCAGCGTGTCGCCGATCGCCCATTCGTCGAAATATTTGCCCGCCATTATGCCTCTTCCTTCTCGATCTTCACCAGCAGCGCCTCGACCTGCACCTGCGCGCCCGCGGCCGCATTGAGTTCGGCCACCACCCCGTCGAACGGCGCGGTCAGGCTATGCTCCATCTTCATCGCCTCGAGCGTGAGCAATTTCTGTCCCTTGCTCACCCTGTCACCCGCCGCGACCTCCACCGCGATGACCTTGCCGGGCATCGGTGACAGGATCGCGCCGTCACCTGCGGCGCCGGCGGCACTGCCTTCGGCGCGCCACGGCGTCAACTGCCAGACCGACCCGCCCTCGGCGACGAGCATCGCCGGGGATGGCTCTTCGGCGCCGGGGCCATGCAGTTCGACCTCGACGCGCTTGCCGTCGAGCAGGAAGGGCGCGCTGCGCACATCGGGCGCGTTGAGGCGGAAGCCCGATTGCAGCGAGCGCGGCACCATCGCCATCGCGGCGTTGGTGAGCGCTTGCGCGGTCGGCACCGGCTCCTCGGTCATCGCGTCGCCGTCGCGTCCGATCAGGCCGGTGTCGACGGTGCCCGCGACGAAATCGGGATGGTCGAGCGCATTGATCAGAAAGGCCGAGTTGGTCTTCACCGGCCAGATCGCACTGTCTTCGAGCATCTCCGACAGCAATTCGCGCGCTTCCTCGCGGTCCTCGCCCCATGCGATGACCTTGGCGATCATCGGGTCATAGAAGGGCGATACCTCGGCGCCTTCATAAACGCCGGTGTCGACACGGCCCATATGGTCGGGAAGCTGGAAGAGTTCGAGCGTGCCGATCGAGGGCAGGAAGCTCTTGGCGGGATCTTCCGCGTAGAGTCGTGCTTCCATCGCCCAGCCGTTGATCGAAAGTTCGTCCTGCGTCAGCGGGATCGGCTCGCCCGATGCGACGCGAAGCTGCCATTCGACAAGGTCGACGCCGGTGATTTCCTCGGTCACTGGATGCTCGACCTGAAGGCGGGTGTTCATTTCCATGAACCAGATGCGGTCGGCGCGGAGGCCCTCCGACGCGTCGGCGATGAATTCGATCGTCCCCGCGCCGACATAGTCGACCGCCTTCGCGGCGCGCACCGCAGCGGCGCAGAGGTCGGCGCGCGTCGCTTCGTCCATGCCGGGGGCGGGGGCTTCTTCGATCACCTTCTGGTGGCGCCGCTGCAACGAGCAGTCGCGTTCGAACAGATGCACGACATTGCCGTGCGTGTCGCCGAACACCTGCACCTCGATATGGCGCGGGGTCAGGATATATTTCTCGATCAGCACATGATCGTTGCCGAACGACGCCGCCGCCTCGCGCTGACACGAGGCGAGCGCATCGGCAAAGTCCGCCGCGGCATCGACCTTGCGCATCCCCTTGCCCCCGCCGCCCGCGACGGCCTTGATGAGCACGGGGTAGCCGATCCCGGCGGCCTGTTCGGCAAGGTAGGCGGGGTCCTGATTCTCGCCCATATAACCCGGCGTCACCGGCACCCCGG
>JAFAED010000512.1 GCA_023424275.1 Pseudomonadota bacterium
GCTCAAACCCGTCTTGTTCGATCCGGCGGCGCTGAAGGCCAGCGGGGCGCGCTTCTATCGGCCTTGAAAGCCGGGAAACGCTGTCCTAAACCGTTGATACAGTGCCGTCCGGCACCCGGTCGAAAGCAGGTCCGGCCTGCGCCCCGTAAAGAGGATTTTCATGCCCCGTTTCCACCGCTTCGCCTTGGCCCTCGCGGTCACCACCTCGCTCGTCGCCGCGGGCCCCGCACTCGCCAAGGCAAAGGCTGCGAACCCCGCGCCGATCTCGGAACTCGTGAAGGCGGTCGATATTCCGTATGAGAGTTTCACACTCGACAATGGCCTGCGCGTCATCGTGCACGAGGACCGCAAGGCGCCCGTCGTCGCGGTGTCGGTCTGGTACCGTGTCGGATCGAAACATGAGCCCAAGGGCAAGACCGGCTTTGCGCATCTGTTCGAGCATCTGATGTTCAACGGATCGGAAAATGCGCCCGGCGACTTCTTCGAACCGCTGCAACAGGTCGGCGCGACCGACAGCAACGGCACGACGAACGTCGACCGCACCAATTATTTCGAGACGGTGCCGACCGGTGCGCTCGACCGCGCGCTGTTCCTCGAAAGCGACCGCATGGGGCATCTGCTCGGCGCGGTGACGCAGGAAAAGCTCGATAACCAGCGCGGCGTCGTCCAGAACGAAAAGCGCCAAGGCGACAACAACCCCTATGGTTTGCTGCGTTACGAGATTTTCGAAAATCTCTTTCCGACCGGCCACCCCTATCATCACAGCACGATCGGCTCGATGAGCGATCTCAACTCGGCGAGCCTTGCCGATGTGAAGCAGTGGTTCACCGATAATTATGGTCCGAACAATGCGGTGCTCGTGCTGGCGGGCGATGTGAATGTCGCCACGGCAAAGGCGAAGGTGCAGGAATGGTTCGGCGACATTCCGCGTGGCGCCGAAGTGAAGGCCCCGGCGACCTCGGTCCCGACGCTGCCCGCGCCGCTGGCGAAAGAGGTCAAAGACCTGATCCCGACGACGCGCATCTATCGCATGTGGGCGATTCCGGGGCTGAACGATCCCGAAGCGGTGCCGCTGCAGATGGCAATGAGCGTGCTTGGCGGCCTGTCGTCGTCGCGGCTCGACAATGCGCTGGTGCGCAAGGAGCCGGTCGCGGTCAGCGTCGCGGCCTTTGCCCAGCCCTTCGAAGATGCCGGCATCCTGCTCGTCCAGGCCGATGTGAAGCCGGGCGTCGAACCGGCGGTCGTCGCGAAGCGGCTCGACGAGGAGATTGCAAGCTTCCTTGCGAGCGGACCGACCGCCGATGAGCTGCAGCGCACGGCTGCCAGCTATCTGGCCGGGACGATTTCCGGGCTGGAGTCGGTGGGCGGCTTTGGTGGCAAGGCGGTGACGCTTGCCGAAGGCGCGCTCTATTCGAACAATCCCGCTTATTACAAGGTCGAGCTCGACCGTATGGCAAAGGCAACGCCCGAGCAGGTGAAGGCCGTCGCGCAGAAGTGGTTGTCGCGTCCCGCCTTTTCCCTGACCTATACGCCCGGCGAGCGCACCGAGGGCGGCGAGAACCGCGGCGGCGCGGTGAAGGACGGCAAGGTCGCTGCGGCGATCCAGCCCGACCGTTACTGGAACCCCGATCTTGGCGATACGGGCCCGGCGATGAGCGGCGCGACGTCGTTCGCAGACCGGTCGAAACTGCCTGCGGTTGCCGATCTCACCGCGCTCGATTTCCCAGCGATCGAACGCGCCAAGCTCAAGAATGGGGTCGAAGTCGTCTTTGCGCGCCGCACGACGGTGCCGACGGTCAATGTCGCGGTGAGCTTCGATGCGGGCTATGCCGCCGATCCGCACAGCGCGCTGGGCACCCAGTCGCTGATGCTCAGCCTGATGGATGAGGGTACGCAAAATCTCGATTCGATCGCCTTTGCCGAGGCGAAGGAACGGCTCGGCGCGCAGATCGACGCGAGCGCCAATGCCGACGAGACCGTGTTCAGCCTGTTCGCGCTGAAACCGAATCTCGGCGCCTCGCTCGGGCTGCTCGCCGACTATATCCGCAACCCCGCTTTCGACGGAAAGGAACTGGAGCGCGTCCGTGCGCAGCAGTTGAACCGCTTGAAGGCCGAACTCAACAATCCGAATGCGCTGGCGTCGCGCGTGTTGCTGCCGGTTCTCTATGGCGCCGATCACCCCTATGGAATCCCGCCGACGGGGCTTGGCAATGAAACAGCCGTGAAGTCGGTAACGCGCGACCAGCTTGCTGCCTTCCACGCGACATGGATCCGCCCCGACAATGCCCGCATCTTCGTTGTCGGCGATACGACGCTGGCCGAGGTGAAGAAGCAGCTCGACGCGACGCTCGGCCAGTGGAAAGCGCCCGCGACGGCAAAGCCGGTCAAGCATTTCGAAATCGCAATCCCGACGCCGAAGCCGCGTATCCTGCTCGTCGACCGGCCCAAGTCGCCGCAGTCGGTGATCCTCGCCGGACGCGTGCTCGACGCCAAGGGGGGCGACGATCTGGAAGCGCTGCGCACCGCGAACGATATTTTCGGCGGCAATTTCCTGTCGCGCTTCAACATGAACCTGCGCGAGACCAAGGGCTGGTCCTATGGCGTGCGCACACGCATTTCGAGCGACAAGGATCGCATCACCTGGGTCGCTTCCGCGCCCGTGCAGGCCGATCGCACCGGCGATTCGATCAAGGAATTCCAGAGCGACCTCAAGACGTTCCTTGGAACCAAGGGCGTCACCGCCGAAGAGCGCGAGTGGAGCACCAATGGCAGCATCCGCGAATTGCCGGGCAGCTTCGAAACATCGGGCGATGTGCTCGGGGGCGTGCGCAACATCGTCAAATTCGGCCGTCCCGACAAATATTATGAGTCGCTTCCCGCGACCTATGAAGCGATGACGCCTGCCGAGATCGACGCGGCTGCCCGCAAGGCGCTCCGCACCGACGATCTCGTCTATGTCGTCGTTGGCGATGCCGCAGTGGTGAAACCGCAGCTTGACGGATTGGGTTTGCCGGTGGAAACGGTGTCTCCCGCTAACTAACAACAGTTTCAGTAAGGAGAGCCCCAATGTCCCAAGTCGATGGCAACTATGATTGCGTCACCAAATCGCCGATGGGTGACCAGAAGTCTGTGTTCACCGTGACCAGCAATGGCGACAGCTTCACCGGCCAGAATGCCGGCGCGATGGGTTCGCTCGATGTCGAAAATGGCAAGGTCGACGGCAACAAGCTGACCTGGACCATGAACATGAAGGTCCCGATGCCGATGACGCTCGAATGCGAAGCGACGATCGACGGCGACGCGCTGACCGGCACGATCAAGGCCGGCGCGTTCGGTTCGATGGCGATGACCGGCACGCGCCAGGGCTGAACCAGGGATCAGAAAAATGCGAAGGGCCGCCTTGTCAGGGCGGCCCTTTTGCTTTGCATAGCAATGTTCTTTGGGCTTCGCGGCCACTGGGGGACTATCCAAAGCGGTGGCAGGGGCGCATAGGCATGCTGCCATGCACAAGCCGGCCCAATCCCCGCAACGGAGCCTGCCGGGCGACCGTGAAATGGTGGTCATGATGGCGATGGTCATGGCGCTCAACGCGCTCGCCATCGATTCGATGCTGCCCGCGCTGCCGGCGATCGGCGAGGCGCTCGGGGTCACGGTCGCCAACGACCGCCAATATATCATCTCGATCTACCTGCTCGGTATCGGTTTCGGATCTTTGCTCTATGGGCCGCTGTCGGATCGCTTCGGGCGCAAGGGCGTGCTCGTCCCGGCGCTGTTCGCTTATCTGGCGCTTGCCATTGGCTGCGGCCTTTCGACGAGTTTCGAAATGCTCCTCACGCTGCGGTTCGTCCATGGGCTGGTCAGTGCTGCGCTCGGCGTCATCGTCGTCGCGGTGATCCGCGACCTGTTCGCGGGCGATGCGATGGCGAAGCGACTGTCGCTGATCTTCCTCGTTTTCATGATCGTCCCGATCATTGCGCCGACGCTGGGTGCGGGGGTTGCCGCGATCGCGGGCTGGCGGGCGATCTTCATCGTACTGGCGATCATGTCGATCGTGATGCTGCTCTGGCTTCGCCGGCTTCCCGAGACGCTCGATCCCGCCGACGTGCGTCCGCTCGATCTCAGGACGATGATTGCGGGCTGGGCAACAGTGACACGGCATCGCCGCGCGGCCGGCTATATGATCGCATCGGGGATGATGCAGGGCGCCCTCTACGGCTATCTCAACAGCAGCGAGCAGATCATCGCCGAGGTGTTCGGTGCGCGGAGCTGGTTTCCGCTCATCTTCGCCTGCGTCGCGGTGGGGATCGCGATCGCCAATTTCTCGAACGCCGCGATCGTCGAGCGCTTCGGCGCGCGGCGCGTGTCGCAGTCGGCGGTCTTCGCCTTCATGGCGACCTCGATCCTCCAGATCGTCGCGGCGCTCAGCGGAGCCGAAACCCTGTGGATGTTCACCGTGCTGATGATGGTCAACGTCGGCCTGATCGGCTTTATCGGCAGCAACTTCGGGTCGATCGCGATGGAGGATTTCGGCCATATGGCTGGGGTCGCCTCGTCGTATCAAAGCTTTGCCAAGACCTTGCTTGCGGCGACCGTCGGCGCGGCGATCGGCCAGCAATATGACGGCACGACCTTGCCGTTGGCCTATGCCTTCCTGATCAGTGCGGTGGTCGGCCTGACGCTCGTCTTCTGGGCCGAGCGGGGAAAGCTGTTCACCCGGCCGGGAACGGCGCCGAAAACCCCATATTGACGGTCCTGTCGGCCGGAGGTCGATGGCCTTCCGCTTTGGGGTGGTGAGCTGCCATCAAAGATCCTCCCCATCGACTTGCGATGGGGAGGTGGCAGCCCGCAGGGCTGACGGAGGGGCCGCAACGTCGCTACCCCTCCACCACCGCCTGCGGCGGCGGTCCCCCTCCCCATCGCAAGTCGATGGG
>JAFAED010000543.1 GCA_023424275.1 Pseudomonadota bacterium
CCCCTATAGCAATCCCTTCCTTCCTGCCGCGGCGCGGTCGCAATTCTGCGCCGCGAACGGCCTGTCCGTCGCGCAATGCAGCGCGGCGGCCACCGCGACCAGCCCGACCGACCCGGGCTACCGGACCTTCACCACGGCGGCGGTGCGGCGCTTTGCCGAGGGCGGCGCGCGCGAAACCGATATCGTCACGCGCTTCAACCAATATGTCGGCGGCCTGCGCGGACGCCTGGCGGGCAATCTGAAGTTCGACGTCGGCGTCAGCTATGGCGAGAGCGAGCGAACCGATAACCGGGCAGGGCAGGTGCGCCGCTCGCGCGTCCGGCAGGCATTGCTCGCGACCAACGCGACGACATGCCTCACCGCGACCGACGGCTGCGTTCCGCTCAACGTGTTCGGCGCCGAAGGGTCGATCACGCCCGAGATGCTCGCCTTCCTGACCGCGACGACGACGACGCAGACGCGGACGACGCTCACGCGTGCTTATGGCCTTGTCAACGGCGACCTCGGTTTTTCGAGCCCGTTCGCCGACACGCCGGTCAGCATCGCGCTCGGGACCGAATATCGCCGCTACACGGCAGGCGTCACCGGCGACGCGCTGTCGAAGACATCGGGCGAGATTATCGGCGAGACCGCGGTGACCGAGGTGAAGGGCAACTATGACGTCTCCGAATTGTTCGGCGAGATCATCGCGCCGCTGATCGAGGACAAGCCGTTCGCGCACCAGCTCACGCTCGAGGCGGGGGTCCGCTATTCGGATTATTCGACGGCGGGCGGCAACTGGACCTGGAAGGTCGGCGGCACGTGGGAACCGGTGCGCGGTTTCAGCCTGCGCGCCAATTACCAGCAGGCGGCACGCGCGCCGAATATCGGTGAACTTTACCAGCCGCAGGTGACCGGCACCGGGCAGCTCAAGACCGATCCGTGCCAGTTTGCGCTGCCGGTCGGGAATGCCGCGCTCACCGCAATCTGTATCGCGCAAGGCGCGCCGGCAAACCAGATCGGGTCGATCAACGAACCCGGCAACGGCTCGGTCAATGTGACCACCGGCGGCAATCTTGACCTTGGGGTCGAGACGGCGAAGAGCTGGACGGTGGGTGCGATCTTCGAACCCGCGCTTGTTCCGGGCCTGACCGTCAGCGTCGATTATTATAATATCACGATCGAGGATGCGATCTCGACGCCGACGATCGGCGACGTGGTGTCGGCCTGTTTCGATCCGGCGTTCAATCCGACGCTCGCGGTCACTGCCGCTTGTACCGCGATCCGCCGCAACACCACCACGGGCCAGCTTTCGGGGCCCACGGCGACGACGCCCGGCTTGCCGCTCAACCTGTCCAATCTCGGATGGATCCGGACCGACGGCATCGACCTGTCGATCAACTATCGCCGCGACCTTGGCTTCGCTCGCCTCGCGCTCGCCTTTAACGGTAATTGGACGGGATCGTCGAAGTTCCGCGCGACGCCATCGTCGATCACGCGCGAATGCGTCGGCTATTACAGCACGAACTGCAACGCCTTCGGCTATAATGCGACGACCAACGGCGCGATCCAGCCCGAATTCAGCTGGAACCAGCGGACGACGCTGTCGTTCGGACCCGCCGATGTTTCGCTGCTGTGGCGGCATATCGACGGCGTTCGCTACGAACCGCTCGCGACCTCGGCGATCCAGCCGCAGTTCGCGCGGATCAAGGCGCATGACTATTTCGACCTGTCGAGCCGTGTCGAGGTATCCGATCGCCTGACGCTGACCTTCACCGTCACCAATTTGTTCGACAAGCAGCCGCCCATCGTCGGGGCGAATGTCGGGCCTTCGTCCTTCAATGCCGGCAACACCTATCCGTCGACCTATGATGTGCTCGGGCGGCGCTATAGCCTCAGCGCGCGGGTGAACTTCTGATGCGGCGCGCAGGCACTCGCGGCTTTGGCCGCCTCGCGATCTTCCTCGCCGGCGCGGCGCTGACGATGCCGGTTTCTGCGGCGGAAGCGGTGGAAGACGTGACGTTCATCCATGCCGGCCATCTGCTCGACCGGCCTGGGCAGGCGCCGCGCGGACCATCGACAATCGTGATCCGTGGCGGACGCATCGCCGAGGTTCGCGACGGGATCGTCCCGGCGTCGCAGGGCGAGAAGGTTGTCGATTTGCGCGACGCCTTCGTCCTGCCCGGATTGATCGACATGCACGTCCACCTCAACGGACGCGGCAATCCGCTTCAGGCGCGGATGGACGGCGCGACACGCGACGCCGAAGATGTGCTCGTCACCATGGCGGTCAGCGCGCGCGACACGGTCGAGGCGGGTTTCACGACGGTTCGCGATCTGGGTGCGCCGCCGCGCGGTATCCGCGCGCTCCGCGATGCAATCGAACGCGGCGACCTGCCGGGTCCCTCGATCGTCAACGCCGGGCAGATGATCTCGTCGACCGCAGGCCATGGCGACGCGAGCAACGGGCTGCGTGAGGAGTTCGCCGATGCGGTGCACGCGCATCAGGTGAATATCTGCAACGGTCCCGACGATTGCCGCCGCGCCACGAGGGAGCAGATGCGCCTTGGCGCGCTCGTCATCAAATTCTCGGCCACCGGCGGTGCGACGTCGAACATCGCGGGCGGACTCGGCCAGCAACTGACCGACGAGGAAATGAATGCCATCGTCGATGCGGCGCACGCATGGGGGCGAAAGGCCGCCGCGCACGCCCACGGGGTCGACGGGATCAAGGCAGCGCTGCGCGCCGGCGCAGATTCGATCGAGCACGGGACTTTCATCGACGACGAGGCGATCGCGCTATTCAAAAAGACCGGCGCCTATCTGGTGCCGACGATGCTGGCACCCGTCACGACCGCACAGCAGGCAAAGGCCGGGATGTTGTCGACGGCGGCGGCCGAAAAGGTCGGCGAAGGCAAGTCGGCCATTCCGCATCACCGGGCGGCGATCAAGGCCGGGGTCCGTATCGCCTTTGGCACCGACAGCGGCATTTCGCGCAACGGGCAGAATGCGCTGGAGTTCGCGTTGCTCGTCGACCGGGGCATGACCCCGGCGGCGGCGATCGAGGCGGCGACCGTCAATGCGGCGACGCTGCTCGGCCGCGAGAGCCGGATCGGGACGATCGAAGCCGGGAAGGATGCCGATATCGTTGCGGTGCGCGGCGATCCGCTCAGCGATGTGCGCGCGCTTGAACAGATGTGGTTCGTGATGAAACGCGGCACGGTCATCAAGAGCGGCGGAGAGCGGGCGAGCTTCCCTCCCGAAAAGCGCTGAGGCCGCCGGTGACAGGCGCCACGCCCCCCGCGGCAGGACCGTTCGAACGCTATCGAGCCGAGGATGTTCGTGAGCTTATCGCGGACTATCCGCTGGCGTGGGTATGCGGTGGCGCGGCGGGCGAGGTCGAGGCCAGCCTGCTCCCGCTCATCGGCCGTTATGACGCCGACGGCGCGCTGGTCGAACTGATCGGTCATCTTGCGCGCGCGAACCCGCTCCACGATGCGCTGCGTGCCGACCCGCGGGCGACGATCCTGTTTTCGGGGCCGCAAGCCTATATCAGTCCTGAATATATCGGCGATACGGCAGGCGATCCGCGTAACTGGGCGCCGACCTGGAACTATGTTCAGGCGCGGATCGGCGCCGATATCCGCTTCGACGACGGCTTGACCGAACCGGCGCTCGATCTGCTGATCGACACCATGGAACAGCATCGCGTGGCGCCTTGGCGGTCGACCGAACTCGGAGCCAGATACGAAGCCATGCTCCGGCACATCGTCGGATTTAAGGCGCGGGTGATGTCGGTGTCGGCACGCTTCAAGCTGGGGCAGGACGAACGTCCCGAGACCTTCGATAGCATTGTCGCCACGCTGCCGCATCCGGCGCTCGTGCGGTGGATGCAGCGGTTCGACAAAATAAAATGAAGCAAGCCGCTTGGCCGGCCGGGTCCGATCGGCCATCCAGCGAGCGACGGAGAGAGATTTGACCCAGTTACCCGGAATGATCGGCGTGCCCGCCGATGGCGATGCGCCGCTCGACACGCGGCCCGCAACACCGATTGCGCTCGATCGCAAGACCCGCGCGCGTGCCGCCGTCGCCGGGTCGGTCGGCAATCTGATCGAATGGTACGACTTTTACGCCTATGCCTATACCGCGCTCTATTTCGCATCGGCCTTTTTCCCGGAAGGCGATCGGACGGCGCAGCTTCTCAACGTCGCTGCGATCTACGCGGCCGGCTTTCTGATCCGCCCGCTCGGCGGTTGGTATTTCGGGCGCTATGCCGATCGGCACGGCCGCCGCGCCGCGATGATCGCGTCGGTGCTGTTGATGGGCGCCGGCTCGCTCCTCGTTGCCATCCTGCCCACCTATGCGACGATCGGCGCGGCCGCACCCGCCTTGCTGTTGATCGCTCGGTTGATGCAGGGCTTTTCGACGGGGGGCCAATATGGCGCGGCGGCGACCTATTTGAGCGAGATTGCCGAACCGGGGCGGCGGGGCTTCTTCGCCTCGTTCCAGTTCGTCACGCTGATCGGTGGGCAGTTGTTCGCGCTCCTCGTCATCTTCGGCCTCCAATCTGCGATGAGCGAAGAGGCGATCCGGGAGTGGGGCTGGCGCCTGCCGTTCATCCTTGGCGCCGTCCTCGCCGGCGTCTTCCTGCTGCTGCGGGACATGATGCACGAGACGGCGGAGCCTGCGAGCTCGGGGGAAGATGCCGGTTCGCTGAAGGCCTTGCTGCGGCATCCAAGGGCGATGCTCGTCGTCATGGCGCTCAGCGCGGCTGGGGCCGTCACCCTCTATACCTTCACAACCTATATGCAGAAATATCTCGTCAACACCGCGGGGATGAGCGTCACCGACGCCAGCCGCACGATGCTTGTCGTGACCTTCCTCTTCCTCCTCCTGCAACCGATACTCGGCACCTTGTCGGATCGCATCGGGCGCCGCACCAACCTGCTCATCTTTACCGGCGGCATGACGCTCTTTGCCGTGCCGCTGCTCGGCGCGATCGCCGAGGCAAAGACGATGTGGAGCGCGGGGCTGCTTGTCTTCGCCTCGCTGTTCATCATGAGTTTCTACACGTCGGTATCGGGCCTTTTCAAAGCCGAGCTGTTCCCGGCCAGCGTGCGCGCGCTGGGCGTCGGTCTGGGCCATGCGATCGCGTCGGCGATCTTCGGCGGCACCGCCGAATATGCCGCCCTGTTCATGAAGCAGATCGGGCACGAGCAGGCCTTTGCCTGGTATGTGTCCGCAGTCTGCGCGGTCGCTTTTGTCGTCGCTCTCAGGATGCGCGAACCCAGGGTACACGGGCATATGGTCTGACATCGCGACCATATGGGCGGGCCGCTTCGGCGGTAGTTTTCAGCTATTTGGCCCCGAAATCCGGTCTCAGCTATGCGCGAGGGCGTAATCGAGTCCCGCGCATATCGCCGCGACTTGTGCCTCCGTGCACTCGGCTGGGGTCGTGCGGGGGCTGTCGGGGTAGACTTCGGTTGTCGTCGTATAGCGTGCGCCGGTGATCGACGGGCACAGGCCCAGCGCGCGCAGCGGATATTCGATCACGCCGTGCGCGACGACGGTGGAGCCGATGATCTCGCCCGCCGCGTCGGGTGGGGCGATGTGCGTCACTGTCTCCACCGCTTCGATGATCGCCCGTTGGAAATCGGGCTGCCGATTCTCGCTGTCGTCGACAAGGTAGAAGCCGTCGGGAATGGTTTCGAGCTCATAGGGCTTTCCGTCGCGCGCGGCGCGTGCAGGCGAAAATTCGGTCGCGTCGGTGTCCGTGGTCTCGTGCAGGTCGATATGGACGAGGAATGTGTCCGATACGCTGCGCACCAGCTCGATCAGCGCCGTCGCCTCGCGCGCGGGACCGCCCGTCCTGAAATTGCGGTTCGGATCGACGGCATCGTAATTCCAGCGATTGATGCGTTCATAGGCCCAAGGGCTGACGCAGGGAACGACGAGCAGGTTCAGCTTGCCCGAATAGTCGAGACCCCTTGTCTCGAGAAAGCCGAGCGCACCCAGCACGCCGCTCGTCTCATAACCGTGGACACCGCCCGTCACGAGCGCGGTCGGAAGGTCGGCATTCACGGGCGCGCTGCGAATCGCGAGCAGAGGGAAGGTTTCGCCGGCATAGGCGATCTCGCCATATGTCAGCGTCTCGTACCGATCGGCGAGCGCCTCGATCCGCGCGACCACATCGTCGGCATAGCTGCGATGGCGCTGCTGCCGGCGCCGCCACGCTTCGATCTCGCTTGCATCCCATGGCCGGCCGGCCTGGCCGATAGGATAGAAATAGGCTTTGTTCATTTGGCTCTCGTCCGTTCGGGTCGGCATCGCATGATGCCTGCTGGCGGCCAATAGCCGAGGTGCAAACTATCGGCCAGCGCAAGGGAAAGGGCAAAGCGGATATATCGGCAGGCCTTGTGCGAGCTCGCCATCTATCGCCGGCCCGCATGTCATCGAACTGATATCTTGTCTTCATCATAGTGAAATGGTTCGGTCACCTCGCTGACCCGGCGCGTTTCTATCTGCCGCCCCGACAACAACACTGTCTGGGAATCACCAAAATGAAAACGTCTCTCCCGAATTTCCGGGTCGCTTTACTGTGCTCGGCCGTCCTCTTTGCTACGCCGTCGCTGGCGCAGTCCGAACCGTCCGCGGATCCGCTACCCGAGGTCGAAGCGGGCGCCGACGGCGACGCGATTATCGTCACCGGTCAGCGCCGCGCGCAATATGAGGCGACCGCCGAAAAGCGTGACGCCTTCATCGTGATGGACGCGATTTCGTCCGACGATATCGGCAAGCTTCCCGACCATAATACCGCTGCCGCGCTCCGCCGCATTCCGGGGCTTTCTGTGCAGGAAGATCAGGGCGAACCGCGCTTCCCCGTGCTGCGCGGGCTCCAGTCGACCTATAACCGCACGACCGTCGACGGCGCGCTGGTGTCGGGTGTCGATTCGACGGGGCGCACCGTGCCGCTCGACATCATCCCCTCGGTGATGGCGGCGCGGATCGAGGTCATCAAGACGGTGACGCCGGAAAATGACGCCAACGCCATCGGCGGCATCATCAACATCGCGACGCGCAGCGCCTTCGACGCGAAGCGGGCCTTCTTCAACGGCGTCGCTTCCTATGGCATCTACGAACAGAATGGCGACGTGCGGAACAGCAAGCCGTCGTACCGC
The DNA here is from genome assembly GCA_023424275.1 of Pseudomonadota bacterium. Taxonomy (GTDB): domain Bacteria; phylum Pseudomonadota; class Alphaproteobacteria; order Sphingomonadales; family Sphingomonadaceae; genus Sphingopyxis. The sequence goes on from JAFAED010000543.1 coordinate 7,158, forward strand.
ATCGCTTTCGCCGCGGGCACGACCTTCGGCGCGAACGACGAATGGGGCATCGTTATCGGGGCGAGCCAGGAACAGCTCGATTACGACATTCCGCAGATCGAGGTCGCGAGCCCCTCGGTGCGCGAATATAGGGCGGACGGAACGGCGGTGAATTCGGGCGATCCAACAGGTAACGGCATTCAGGTGCCGACCCAGCACCGCCTCTTCTGGTACAACAACACGAAGCGGCGCACGGGCGGCAATGTGAAGCTCGAATGGCGTCCGTCGGACCGCTTCCGCTGGGAATTGTCGGGCGTCGTCGCGCGCACCGAAGATGATGAGGAACGCATCGAATATCGCATCGAACCGATCGGCAATGTCGCGAACCAGACACCGACGAGCGGCGATTTCGCGCGCGGCCGCATCATCATCCAGCTTAACCAGCCGATCACCAAGCGTCTTGTCGCGCTCGGCCGCACCGCGTTCGACTGGGATGCAAGCGAGAAGCTGAAGGTCGATGGCGACGCCGTCTTCTCGCTCGGTCGCCTCCGCGTGCCGAACGAAAGCATCGAGTTCCGTACCCGCGACGCCGAGGGCGCGCGCTATGCCTTCCATTATGACACGTCGGACTTCTATCCGGTGTTCACCCCGAACAACGCCGCCGACGCGGTCGACCCCAGCAACTTTTATCTCCAGCAGCAGCGCAGCGACCTGGCGAAATCGCTTGAAAAGAGCGGCCAGTTCCGCCTCAACCTGACCTGGGGCGACGACCGCGACGATGGCGGGGTCAAGATCAAGACCGGCGGCGTTATCCGCCTGACCGACCGCGAGAATAGCAATCCGCGTACCGACTATAAGGCGGCGAGTGGCTTCGACTACTCGCTCGACGAGGTCGTCACCGACGGCCCGACCAAGCCGATCCAGGGGCAGTTCACTATCCCGATCCGTATCGATGCCAGCGCCTTCCCCGCCTTCTACGAAGCGAACAAGGGCAGCTTCACGACCACGGTTGCCTCGGTCGCCGGCAATTACGACGTCAGCGAGGATGTCTATGCCGCCTATCTTCAGGGCAGCACACGCATCGGCAATGTCACCCTGCTCGGCGGGCTGCGCTATGAACGCACCGACATCTCGTCGAACGCCTTCCGCGCGGTCGGCTCGACTTTGACCGAGATCACCACCGACGGCAGCTATGACAATTGGCTGCCCAGCTTCCACGTCCGCTGGGACGTCGCCGATCGCTTCGTCATCCGCGGCGCCTACACCAACACGATCGGCCGCCCCGATTACGGCTCGATCGCCGCCACCGAAACATTGAGCTTCGACGGCAGCCAGCCGACGCTGTCGCGTGGCAATCCGGGGCTGAAGCCGCGCGAAAGTCGCGGTTTCGACCTGTCGTTCGAATTCTACCCGAAGGACGGCGTCATCTCGGCCGCGCTCTTCCACAAGAAGATCAAGAACGAGATTTTCACCTTGTCGAGCGTCGAGACGATCGACGTCGGCCGCGGGGCCGAGGATGTGCTGGTGTCCGAACCGCGCAATGCCGAAAGCGCGACGATCAAGGGGCTGGAACTCAATCTCCAGCAGGCGCTGACCTTCCTGCCCGATCCGTTCGACGGCATCGGCATCAGCGCGAACGCGACCTTCCTCGACACGAAGTTCACCTTCCTGACCAGCGTCGGCCCGCGCGTGTCGGGCCTGTTCCTCCAGCCCGACACGGTGTGGAATGCGTCGGTCTATTATCAGAAGGACAAGTTCGAGGCGCGGCTGTCGTATAATTACATCGGCGGCTTTCTCGAAACCATCAACGACACGATCCCGAACGCCGACCAGTACTGGAAGAGCCGCGGCACGCTCGACGCGAACCTCAATTTCCGCCTGACGCCGAATGTCACCCTCTATGCCGAGGGGCAGAACCTCACGAATAAGGGGCGCCGCGAACTGGTCGGCCCGGGTCAGGCCTATCTCCAGGAATCGGCCGAATATGGCCGCACCTTCTGGTTCGGCGTGGCGGCGAATTTCTGATGCTCGGCGTGCTTCTGCTCCTCGCCTCGACCGCCGCAACGCCTGCACCTACGGTTCCGCAGGGCGAGGCGGCCGAGACCGTCCGCCGCATCCCCGCTGCCGAAGCGCGGCAGGGTGTGGCGGCCGGGCCCGCCGGCATCTACGCCGTCGCCAACTGGACGATCGCCCGCTACGACCGCAAGACCGGCGAGCGCGTGAAACTTTGGGAGGGCGACCCCGCCCGTTATCCGCACATCAACAGTTGCGCGCTGCTGAAGGGCGAACTGGTGTGCGCGGCGTCGAACTTCCCGGCGGTGCCGCACGCCAGTTCGGTCGAAATCTTCGATCCCGTGACGCTCGCGCACAAACGCACCGTGTCGCTGGGGCAGGGGACGGGCTCGCTGACCTGGATCGACTGGCACGACGGCCACTGGTGGGGCATGTTCGCCAATTATGACGCAAAGGGCGGCGAACCGCCGCGCGACCATCGCCACACGACGCTGGTCAAATTCGACCCCGAATGGCGCCGCACCGAAAGCTGGGCGCTGCCCGCGACGATCCTCGAACGTATCGCGCCGATGAGCATTTCGGGCGGCGGCTTCGGGCCCGACGGCAATCTGTGGCTGTCGGGGCATGATTTGCCCGAACTCTATGTCACGCGGCTGCCCAAGGGCGGCGCGACGCTCGACCATGTCGCGACCGTTCCGATGGAGGCCGAGGGGCAGGCGATCGACTGGGACGAAAGCCAGCCGGGGATGCTCTGGGGTATCAGCCGCAAGAACCGCGCGATGATCGAAATGCGCGTGCCCATGGTCGGGGAATAATCTCCTCCGATTGCCTGGCACGTTGCGACGATGTGCCAGGCAATACGGGCCCGGAAAGCCGCCCGATTGGACATGGGTTGCCTTTCGGAAAGCCGAGGTGGAAGGTTAGAGGCGCGGCGCTATGCCGTCGCAGGCATGGTAAGCCGCTTGCGGCAGCGCCCGGCCGATCCTTTCGACCTTGGAGACGATGATGAAGACCCGCCATCTTACCGGCTTGCTCGGCATCGAATTGCCGATCATCCAGGCACCGATGGCGGGTGTCTCATCGCCTGCCATGGCCGCTGCCGTCAGCAACGCAGGCGGGCTCGGCTCGATCGGGGTCGGCGCGACCGATGCCGAGGGCGCGCGCGCCATGATTGCCGCGGTCCGCGAGGGAACCGCCAAGCCCTTCAACGTCAATCTCTTCTGCCATCGGCCCGCAATACCCAATGCGGCGCGCGAGCGCGCGTGGATCGAGCGCCTGCGGCCCCTGTTCGCCGAACAGGCCGCCGAGCCGCCCGAACGGCTTACCGAAATCTATCAGAGCTTCGTCACCGACGAAGCGATGCTGCAAATGCTTCTGGACGAGCGGCCCGCGGTGGTCAGTTTTCATTTCGGCCTCCCACCCGCCGGCGCGATCCGGGCGTTGCGTGATGCCGAGATCGTGATGCTCGCCTCGGCGACCAATGCGGTCGAGGCGCAAATCATCGCCGACGCCGGTATCGACGCCATCGTCGCGCAGGGCTGGGAAGCGGGCGGCCATCGCGGTGCCTTTG
>JAFAED010000001.1 GCA_023424275.1 Pseudomonadota bacterium
GCGTTACCTAGCCATGTTCCATCCCGATCTTGCCCGGCATCCCGATAGCTGTCCGGCGCTCGTTCTCAACGCCGATTATACGCCGCTGAGCTATTATCCACTGAGCCTCTGGCCCTGGCAGACCGCGGTGAAGGCGGTGTTCCTCGACCGCGTCACCATCGTCGAAAATTACGAACGCGAGATTCACTCGCCGACGCGGACGATGCCGATCCCGAGCGTGATTGCGCTCCGCCAATATGTGAAGCCGTCGGAGCATCCGGCGTTCACGCGCTTCAACCTGTTCCTGCGCGACCGTTTCGCGTGCCAATATTGCGGGTCGGGCAAGGACCTGACCTTCGATCATGTCGTGCCGCGCCGGCTGGGCGGGCGCACGACGTGGGAAAATGTCGCGACCGCCTGCGCGCCGTGCAACCTGAAAAAAGGGGGCCGGACGCCGCAGCAGGCGCATATGCCGCTCTATCGCCAGCCGTGGCGCCCGACGAGTTGGCAGCTTCAGGACAATGGCCGCGCGTTCCCGCCCAATTATCTCCACACGAGCTGGATCGACTGGCTGTACTGGGATGTTGAACTCGAAGGTTAGGCAGGTGCGATCCCGGCGACAGACAGCTTCCGGCTAAATATCGCCATCCTCTGTCGTCACCCCGGGCTTGACCCGGGGCCTGCCTGCCTTGAAAACAAAGCGGATCCCGGATCAAGTCCGGGATGACGAGGTCGGGAAGGACATGATCATGCTTCGCATCGCCGCCCCCATAGCCATTACCCTCGCGCTGTCCGCCTGCGCCGCGACGGGCGAGGCCGCGAACCAGCAATATACCGTCAGCGGCAAGATCGCCTATCGCGAGCGCATCGCGCTGCCGCCGAGCGCGCAGATCGAGATCAAGCTCGACGATGTCAGCCTTGCCGATGCGCCCGCGCGGACCATCGCGCGGCAGGCATTCGGTGCCGATGGGCAGCAAGTGCCGATCGCCTTCCTGCTCCGTTTCGACCGCAGCGCGATCGACGCGAAGCACAGCTATGCCGTGTCGGCGCGGATCACCGGCGACGACGGCAAGCTGATGTTCATCACCGACACGCGCAACAGCGTGACATTCGATGGCGCATCGGAGATCGATCTGGGCGTGCTGAACCTCGTCAAGACGCACTAAGCGTCAGGATTCGCAATTAATGTCAGTTGAGACGCCCATTTCGGTCAGCATTCTTTCGACGCGCTCGAAATCGAACTGCCATTCGTCATAGATATCCGTCCGACGAAGCGCAGGTGTTATGTCGATTCCTTGGCAGCAATAGCAGACCTGAATCTCGCCGAGCAGCCGCCCCGACCCGTCGTAATAGCGAAAGAAGTGATGCGGAATGAAGCAAGCCGTATAGACCCGCTTAGCCCATTCCTTCTTTGTCAGACGGTGAAGAAATACCGACCCATCGACGACATCCCGTTGCGCTTTTGTCAGGCGAATGCCTTCGGGTCGTGACGTCCAATTTCCTATCTTTTTTTGTTCATCATAAGATAGATCTTCAACAAAAAGGCGGACTTCGGAGGCTTGCGGCCACGGCCTGACCGATGTCGCTCCGACCGAAGGCTTGGAGGGCGGCGATACGACAAACTCGTCGTCCGATACCCCCGACCCCATGGTCAGCGATAAAACGACGCCCACGGAAAGGAGCACTGCCGTCCAAACGGCGATCATGGCGTTTCGTTGCTTCATACCCCTCCCCTCGAGCCAAGCCATTTCAATAGATTTAACGGTCACGCAACAAAAGCATAGCTATGCGCGGCTTGACCCTGCTCCTTCGCAGGTGCAGCAAGCGCGCTTATGGGCCCGCCTATCCAGATCTCGCAAAATCCCGACATCCGCTATCTCGGGCGGATCCTCGGCGACGTCATCCGCGCCTATGGCGGCGACAAATTATTCCGCCAGACCGAATATATCCGATCGTCGAGCGTCGACCGACACCGCGGGATCGCTGGCGCCGAGGCGATCGATCCGGGGCTCGATGCGCTGAGCCTCGACGACACGATCGCATTCGTGCGCGGTTTCATGCTCTTCTCGATGCTCGCGAACTTGGCCGAGGACCGGCAGGGCGTCGCGGCCGAACCCGAGGCGACGGTCGCGGCGGCGATCGAAAAGCTGAAAGACGACGGAATCGACGGCGATGCGATCGCAGCGCTGCTGAGCGCGTCGCTCGTCGCGCCCGTGCTGACCGCGCACCCAACCGAGGTGCGGCGCAAGTCGGTGCTCGACCACAAGAACCGCATCGCCGAGCTGATGCTGCTGCGCGACCGCGGCGTCGACGAAACGGCAGAGGGCGATGTCGTCGAGGAAGCGATAAGACGCCAGATCGTCCTCCTGTGGCAGACGCGCCCGCTGCGCACCGAGAAATTGTTCGTCGCCGACGAGATCGACAATGCGCTGACCTATTTGCGCGACGTCTTCCTGCCCGTGGTGCCCAAGCTTTACGCGCGCTGGGAAACCGAGCTGGGGCAACGCCCCGCAAGTTTCCTGCGCGTCGGGAGCTGGATCGG
>JAFAED010000447.1 GCA_023424275.1 Pseudomonadota bacterium
ACAACACGCCGTCGAACCTGGGTACCGTCCGTACGCGGGGTGTCGAGGTCAACAGCGCATACAGCCACGAAGTCGGCGATCTCGGCACGCTGTCGATGAGCTTTGTCGGGACCTATCTGGATACCTACAAGGTCGACGACGGCATCACCGATCCCTATGACTGCGCCGGCTATTATGGTCCGGTGTGCAGCGCGGGCGGGACGACGGCCGGTGGTTCGATGCTGCCCAAATGGCGCCACAAACTGCGTACGACGTTCCAGTTTGCGGACGGCATCGGCCTTTCGTTCCAGTGGCGCTTCATCGGCAAAGTGAAGGCCGAAACGCTGAGCTCCTATCCGTCGCTGGCGGGCGAGTTCAACTTCGATCCGGGCCTGCGGATCAAGTCGCACAGCTATTTCGACCTGACCACGACGTTCAACGTGTCGGATAACTACACCTTCCGTCTGGGCGTCAACAACCTGTTCGACAAGCAGCCGCCGCTCGTGACGTCGGGCAACGCGGGTCGTGACGGTTCGAACCTGTGTCCGACCGGACCCTGTAACGGCAACACCTATCCGGCGACCTATGACGCGCTCGGACGGTATCTGTTCGCAGGCGTCACGCTGGACTTTTAAGGTCGGCATTTAGCCTTAAGATGGGGGCGGCGGGTCAATCGACCGGCCGCCCCTTTTTTTGATTTGACGGATAATCGCGATGCTCGACCCCAAAACCGCCGACATATTGCGACAGGCTGTGGGGGCGGCGCAGTCGGGCGATACGGTGGCAGCGCGCCGCCTGGCGGAAGGCGCACTCGAGACGGGCGGCGACCGGGCGGCGCTCAACGCCTTTCTGGGCATGTTGCTCGCGCGGTCGGATGATCTGGCGGGGGCCGCGCGCCATCTGACGGCGGCGCGAGCCGAGCGGCCGGGCGACGCGACGATAGCGTGCAACCTGATCGCAGTATTGATCGACAAAGGCGATCTGGCCGACGCGCTGGACGTCGCCACCCACGATCTCGCCATGTCCGACCCGACGCTTCGCGTTGCGCGCTATCGCGGGTTCATCGCCCAGTCGCTCGAACGCTTCGATGAGGCGGTCGAGGCCTATGAGCATGTGGTGGCGCGCGAGGCGGGCGATTTCGAAAGCTGGAACAATCTGGGCAACGCCAGGTCGGCGACCGGCGACCTGGACGGGAGCGTTACGGCGCTCGAAAAAGCGATGGCGCTTAACCCTTTTGCACCCCCGACGCGGCTCAACCTTGCCGTGGCGCTGCGATCGGTCGATCGCGGCGAGGAGGCCGAAGCCCTGCTGCGCCGGACTGTGGAAGAGTTTCCCGACGATGCGCGAGCACTTCACGAACTATATGTCCAGTATCGGAAGGAAGGGCGGCAGGATCAGGCGATGGAGGCGATCGAAGCGGCCGTCGCACTCGACCCGGACAATGCGAATCTTCAGCTCAAATTCGGCGTCGAATGTAGCTCGGTACATCGCATCAAAGATGCCGAGCGTGCGTTCCGTCGGACGATCGCGCTCGACCCCTCGGTTACCGACGCCTATTTGGGACTCGCGGTTCAATATGAACATAGCAATCGCGAGGAAGAGTTCGCGCCGCTGATCGCGCTGGCGACGGCCAATGGTGTGGAAGCGGGGCCTCTCGCTTTCATGCAGGCCTTTGAATATCGACGCGAGAAGCGGTTCGAAGAGGCTTTGGCGAGCCTCGCCCTGGTGCCCTCGGACGTGGAGTCCGAACGCACTTCGCACCTGCGCGGGCAGATCCTCGACCGGCTTGGTCGCTACGACGAGGCGTTCGAGGCCTTCGTCGCGACCAATCGGCTCCACGAGGAATCGCCGACGCGGCCGCTCGAGCGCGCGGAGACGTTACGCCAAAACCTCCGTACCGAAATCGGCCTTCTGACCCCCCAGTGGGCGGAGAGCTGGGCCCGGGCAGACAAGCATGACGACCAGCCCGACCCGGTATTTCTCGTTGGTTTCCCGCGGTCGGGAACCACCCTGCTCGATACGATTTTGATGGGGCATCCGGATACGGTGGTGCTCGAAGAACAACCGCCATTGAACAATTGCGACAAACGGATCGGGGGTCTGGCCGCGATTCCGGAAATGGACGCCGCAGCCATCGCCGATGTCCGGCGATTCTATTTCGACGAAGTCGCCAAGGTCGCGCCAAAGCCGCTCTCGCCGAGCCGGATGCTGATCGACAAATCGCCTTTGTTCCTTTCGAAAGCCGTTCTGATCCAGCGCCTGTTTCCGAACGCGCGCTTCATCCTGGCCTTGCGCCATCCGTGCGATGCCCTGCTGAGTTGCTTCATGAGCAACTTTCGCCTGAACGACGCGATGTCGAATTTCCTCCGGCTGGAAGATGCGGCTGCATTCTATGATCTGACCTTCGGGCATTGGGAACGGGCGCGCGAACTGTTCGGGTTGAACGTCCACACGATCATCTATGAGCGGTTGGTCGAGGATGTGGAGGCGGAGGTTCGGCCGCTGTTCGACTTCCTCGGGCTCGAATGGCGCGACGAAGCGCTCGACCATCAGGCTACCGCCAAGAAGCGCGGGTTGATCACCACCGCCAGCTATGCGCAGGTCGTCGAACCGATCTACAAACGCGCCGCCGGGCGCTGGGAAGGCTATCGCGCGCATCTGGAACCGATCCTGCCGGTCCTGCGCCCGTGGGTCGAAAAATTCGGATATGGCCTGTGATGCAGGATCGCGCCGCGCTGCTCGCTGCGGCGGATCGCGCGCTGGCGGGGCAGGATCTGGCGCGCGCGGCGGCGCTGCTCGAGGAATCGCTCTCGGCGGGCGAGGATTTCCCCGTGCTGCTGCGGCTCGCGGGGGTGCAACGCGCTGCGGGCCGCCCGCACGTCGCGATCGAAACGGTGCATCGGGCGCTCGCTCTCGCCCCCCTCGATTTTACCGCCTTGATGATGCGGGCGAGCCTGCTCGACCGGATCGGCGACCCGAATGCGGGCGAAGCCTGGGGCCATGCGATCGCCCAGAAGCCCGACGAAGCCCTGCCGCCGCAACTCGCCGCCGTTCTTGCCGAAGGCGAGCGGCTGCACGCGCAATGGCTGGGCGCGAAAGATGCGCGCTGGGCCGAGCGGATGGCTGCTGCCGAAGATCGTGCCGATGCGGAGGAGCGCGGCCGCATTGCCCGTTTCCGCAGCAACGCCCTGCGCCGGACGCGTCCCTACCACAGCGAACCGACGCATTTCCATTTTCCGGGCCTGTGCGAACGCGAGTTTCATCCGCGCAGCCTGTTTCCCTGGATGGCCGAAATCGAGGCCGCGACCGACATGATCGCCGCCGAACTCGATGCCGTGATGACCGCCGAGCGCGCCGAGCTCGTACCTTATGTGCAATATGCTGCACACCAGCCGCTCGATCAGTGGCGCCCATTGAACCACAATCCCGACTGGACCGCGATTCACCTGCTGCGCGGCGGTCGCCGGATCGAAGCCAATGCGCGCCATTGCCCGCAGACGCTCGCGCTTCTTGAAAATCTGGATCAGCCCGCGATTGCGGGCGCGTCGCCCAATGCGATGTTCTCGCTGCTCGCACCCGGCACCGCGATCCCGCCGCATGTCGGTTACAACAACACGCGGCTCGTCTGTCACCTGCCGCTGATCGTCCCCGACGGGTGCTGGTTTCGCGTCGGGGCCGAGACCCGCGACTGGCGGCGCGGCGAAGCGTTCGTGTTCGACGACACGATCGAGCATGAGGCGATGAATCCGAGCGATCGGTTGCGCGTCGTCTTCATCTTTGACCTGTGGCATCCCGACCTGACCATCGTCGAACGCGATGCGGTGGCAGCGCTGATCGGCGCCGATGCGGACCATCTTCCGGAGAATGCATGAACTTCTCCGCGCGGCTCGCCGCTGTCCAGGCCGGGCAGGCCGATACCGAGACCCTCGGCCTGCTTGCCGCCCTGGCGCTTGAGGAGGGCGAGGAAGCGGCTGCGCTGCCATGGGTATTGGGTGCGGCAGGAAACGACAGGACCGGGCGACTCTGGCAGTGGGCGGGGTTGTTGCAGCGCGGGCTCGACGAACATGCGGCCGCCTTTGCCGCCTTTGGCGAAGCGGCGCGGCTGGCGCCTGCCGATGCGGGCATCGCGCATGGGCGTGCGCGCGTGGCTTTCGAAGCGGGCCTCGATGCCGTGGCCTTGTTCGAGGCGGCCGAACGGATGGGGCCGCCGAATGGTGATATACTGATCGGCCTGGCCGCCGCGCGCTGGGCGGCGGGGCGCGGGGATGAGGCAGAGGCGATGCTCGACACGATCGTCGCGCAGGTTCCGTTATGGATCCCGGGGCATGACCAGCTTGCGCAGCTTCGGGCGCTGATGGGCCGGCCTGCCGAGGCGGCGGCTTCGTACGAACGGGCGCTCGAAAGGGAGCCGGTGTCGCCCTTGTTGTGGCGCGGTTTGCTCGACCTCCATCTTCGTAACGAGGATTATGCTGCGCAAGCGGCCACGGTCGCGCGTGCGGAGGCGGCCGGGCTGTCCGCCGCCGATATCGCCGACCATGCGGCGATCGCCGCCGCCGAGCTGGGGCAAGTCGATCGCGCCGACCGGTTGTTCGAAACATTGCCGAACGCCGGGATGCGGATCGGCGCACGGATATGGCGCGTGCGCCATCTGCTGCGCACCCGCCGGTTCGCTGCCGCAGGATCGCTGATCGACGCCGAGATCGAAGCGGGCGGCGCACGAAGCGCCGCGATCTGGCCTTACGCCTTGCTTTTGTGGCGTTTGATCGAAGATCCGCGATATGACTGGCTGGCGGGCGGCGCGGCGCTGGTGCAACAATTCGACCTGCGGGATCAATTGCCGCCGCTGGAGGAGCTTGCCGCGCATCTGCGCACGCTTCACCGCGCGCGAGGACAATATCTCGACCAGTCGGTGCGCGGAGGGACGCAGACCGACGGCCCCTTGTTCAGCCGTATCGATCCGGTGACTCGCGCGTTACGCACAGCGGTTACAGGCGCCGTCGACGCCTATGTCGCTGCGCTGCCCCCGCACGACGCGGCGCATCCGCTGCTGGCTGCGCGACGCGACCGGCGTCGCCGTTTCGCAGGCAGCTGGTCGGTCCGGCTGCGCGGCGGCGGCCATCATGCCAACCATGTCCACCCGCAAGGCTGGATCAGTTCGGCACTCTATGTCGCCTTGCCGCCAAAGGATCCGGGTGATGCCCCCGACGCCGGCTGGTTGACGTTGGGAGAGCCGCAAGCGGCACTCGGGCTGGCGCTGCCACCCACAAGGCTGGTCGAACCCGCGCCGGGGCGGTTGATCCTGTTCCCGTCGTGGCTGTGGCACGGGACGCGGCCGTTCGGCGAGGGCGAACGGCTGACGGTGGCGTTCGACGTCGCGCCGCCGCGTTGAGCCGCACGCATCCGCAGTTCGTCGAAAAGGCTTGGCGCCCCGGCGACGAGGGCATAACATCGATCATCCAATGATATTGAAGGCGTGTTCCATGCTTCCTGTTCGATCCCTGTCACTAGCTACCTTGCTCGGCTGTTCGATGATGATGTCTGCGGCAACGCAGGCGGCCGATCCGGATACGGCATCCTCGGCTGCCGCCGCCGCGGCGGAACCCGCCACAAGCGCGTCCGGAAAAGCCAAAAAGAAGGCCGATCCGAACGAGGTCGTGTGCCGGAAAGAGGAGGTGCTGGGTACCCGACTCAGGTCGCAACGAATCTGCATGACGCGAAGCGAGTGGGCCGAAGTGAACCGGCAGCAGCGCAGCGAGGTCGAACGCCGACAGGTTCAGCGCGGAACGGTGACGCAATAGCCTTTGACCGGCTGTTCGGCGCGACTATTGCGCCGCCAGCCGGAGCGCGCCATCGCCTTCGTCGACGTTGATCGTCGAGCCGTCCTTCACTTCGCCCTTCAGGATCAGGTCGGCGAGCGGGTCCTGCAGATATTTCTG
>JAFAED010000110.1 GCA_023424275.1 Pseudomonadota bacterium
CGCCAAAGCCTATCCGCTGCTTTCGGGCGACGCCGCGGCAAAGGCCGAACGGCTGCTCGACGAGGCGCGGACGATCAGCCTTTCCGACCCGCAGCTCGCGCGGCAGGACTGGATGCTCGCCGAACAATATATGGGATTGCGCGGCGCCCGCGACGCCCTTGCAGCTAAAAAATCATAGGATCGCCAACCGGCGATGAAGGGGGCGGCCTCCCCCGAAGCCGCCCCCTGCCCGGCGTCAGAATGCTGCGCCGAGCGAAAAGACGACCGCGCCGTCGGCCCCCACCGACTCCTTGTAACCGAGGGTCTTCGGTGCGTCGGTGTTGACATAGGCGACGCCCAGCGTGAGCACCTTCCAGGTGAAATCGACGCCGACCGAATAGTCGATCACTTCGCCGTCGAGACCGCCGAGGAAGCTGTCGCTCTTGGCATAGCCGAAATGACCCTTCAGCTTCACCGGCGTGTCAGGGATCTGCACGCCCACATCGCTGTAGAGATAGACGGCGCTCGCATCGCCGAGCGAATCCTGCCCGCCGGGTGCCCAGGCGATACCGCCCTTCACCGTCGCCGGACCGATCGCGCCGGTCAGCGAGGCATAGGGTTCGATGACCGAGGTGTTGGAAACGCCGGGATAAAGATAGAGCGTCGCGCCGACGTCGGCGGTCAGGCCGGGCGAAACCTCTTTCGCGAAACCGGCAAAGACGTCGATTTCGGTACCGTTGTTGAAGCCGATGCTCGACCCCCAGGTGCCGACGTACAGGCCACTGTCATGGCCGATGGTAAAGCCGCCCTGGATCGCCGCTTCTTCGTTCGACTGGCTGAAACCGCGGAAACGATAATCGCTGACGACGGTGGCGCTGCCGGTGATCGTGATGCCGTCGCCCGATTCTTCTTCCTGGGCATGAGCGGTGGCGGGAAGCACCGAAACGGCAATGAGCATGCCGAGGCATGCGCGGGAAAGATTTTTCATGGACAGATCCCTGTATCAAGATTGATGGATCGTCCCTGCCTGCCGCGCGACGGCCAGCCTCTTTTCGGGCCGATCCGGTCTTGCGTGCGCCTTGTGTTGACGAAATTGTTGCGCCGCACAAACAAAAAAACCGCGCAGGCACATATTTTGCGCGGCTTCGCCGCCCAATGCGACTTTTATGCAACATGCGTGGAGCAGAAGGTACGAAAAAGGGGACGGCCTCCCCCGAAGCCGCCCCCTTCGCGCGTGGTCGCTGACCCGCTAGGCGATCAGAAAGAAACGCCCAGCGTAAAGACCACGGTTGGATCGTAAAGCGTGTCGAAGGCCTTATCGCCCGTCTTCTTGATGTCGGTATCGACATATTGGACCGACAAGGTCGCGGGACCGACGACATAGGAAGCCCCCACCGACCAGTCGACATAATTGCCATCGGGCGCCGTCAGCGCGAGCGATCCGTCGGCATAGCCGACGCCGGCGTTCAGCGTGATCGGCGTGTTGGGGATGCCATAACCGAGGCCAAGGTTGAAATACCAGCTGTCATCGCCGAGCGACTTCTGATCCCAGGCATAGGCCACGGTTCCCGTCGCCGAGAGCGGGCCGATGTCGTGCGACAATTTGCCGATCGCCTCGAAATAATCGGTCGGCGCGCCGCCGTCGTCGCTGCCCGGATAGGTGTACCAGGTGATGCCGACGTCGACCGTCGTACCCGGCGCGATCTCGGTCGCATAGCCGCCATAAAGGTCGAGTTCGAATTTGCCATAGGCGGGGCTGTCGGGAAGCGACGAGCCCCACGCGCCGACATAGAAACCGCTGTCGTGGCTGACCGTCAGCGTCGGCTGCACCGCGACCTTTTCGTTCGACAGCGAAATGCCGCGGAAACGATAGTCGGAGGTGACCGCTATGCCGCCCGAAAGCGTGACCGGACCGCTGGCCTCTTCGACCGCCTCGTCCTGCGCAAAGGCTGGCGTCGACATGGCCGACGCGGCGAGCATTAGGCCGAAACACGCCTTGGTGAAAAACGTCATGGGTGACCCCCTCAAAACAACGGATCGTCCCGCCTGCCGTGCGTCTTCACGCCTCTTCGTCCGGGCCTGTAACGACGAACCGATCCAAAGTTGCCGATTCTGCTGCGGCGCACAAACGAAAATTACACGCGGGGCTAGATCCGGGACAGACTGTGACTTTTCCGCAACAGCGACTGCCGCCCCGCGCTTGGCTTTGCCAAGCCGCGCGCGGGAGGCTAAGAGCGACGCTTCACTCCCATTGCCGAGCCCCATCTATGAGCGACCATAATCCCGGCCTGCGCCCCTGGCGCGACATTGCGCGGCGCGAATGCCGGCAGATCATGGTCGGGGGTGTCCCCGTCGGCGGCGGCGCGCCGATCAGCGTCCAGACGATGACCAATACGCTCACCAGCGACCCGGTCGCAACGATCGACCAGATCCGCCGCTGCGAGGAGGCCGGCGCCGACCTGATCCGCGTCTCGTGCCCCGACACCGATTCGACCGCCGCGCTCGGCAAGATCGTCCGCGCGTCGCGCATCCCGATCATCGCTGACATCCATTTCCATTATAAGCGCGCATTGGAAGCCGCCGACGCCGGCGCCGCCTGCCTGCGCATCAACCCCGGCAACATCGGCAGCAGCGAGCGCGTCGGCGAAGTCGTCCGCGCCGCCAAGGCGAACGGCTGCGCAATCCGGATCGGCGTCAACGCGGGCAGCCTCGAAAAGGACCTGCTCGAAAAATATGGCGAGCCCTGCCCCGAGGCGCTCGTCGAAAGCGCGCTCGACCATATCAAGCTCCTGCAGGATCACGACTTCCACGAATATAAGGTCGCGGTGAAGGCGAGCGACGTCTTTCTCGAGGTTGCCGCTTATGCGCAGCTCGCCGACGCGGTCGACTGCCCGCTCCACCTCGGCATCACCGAAGCGGGTGGTCTCATCGGCGGAACGGTGAAGTCGGCGCTCGGAATCGGCAACCTTCTCTGGGCGGGTATCGGCGACACGATCCGCGTCAGCCTCTCGGCCGAACCCGAAGAGGAAGTGCGCGTCGGCTACGAGATCCTGAAATCGCTGGGGCTGCGCACCCGCGGCGTCCGCGTGGTGTCGTGCCCGAGCTGCGCGCGGCAGGGCTTCGACGTGATCCGCACCGTGCAGGCGCTCGAAGAGGCGCTCCAGCACATCAAGACCCCGATGTCGCTCTCGGTCCTCGGCTGCGTCGTCAACGGCCCCGGCGAAGCGCGCGAAACCGACATCGGCATCACCGGCGGCGGCAACGGCAAGCATATGGTCTTCCTGTCGGGCGTCACCGACCATCATGTCGAGGACGCCGACATGATCCAGCACATCGTCAAGCTGGTCGAAGCGAAGGCCGCCGAGATCGACGCGGGCAGCGCGGTGAGCATGGACACGCTGCACGGCAAGGCGGCCTAAGCGGACGTTGGACTGCGGCGCTATTGGCCCCGCGCGTGTCGGTTTCGGGGTGGTGAGCTGTCATTCAACTACCCACTTCCGTCATCCCGGGCTGGACCCGGGATCCGCCTTTTCCTTCAAGAAGGCAGGCCCCGGATCAAGTCCGGGGTGACGATGATGGATGGGGCAGCTCCCGGCCGAAATTTGACACGATGCTCCCAACTCGACAGAGCGCAGCCATGACGCTCTCGATCCGCTCCGCCACGCCCGCCGACCTGCCGCTGATCGCGCAGTTCATCCGCGATCTTGCCGACTATGAAAAGCTCGCGCACGAAGTCCGCTTCGACGAGGCGAAGCTGGGCGCCAACCTGTTCGGCCCGCGTCCCTATGCGGAAGTTCTGATCGGCGAGATCGACGGAGCGGCGCAAGGCTTCGCGCTCTTCTTCCACAATTTCTCGACCTTCGAGGGACGCCCCGGCATCTATCTCGAGGATCTGTTCGTCCGCCCCGAGGCGCGTGGATCGGGGCTCGGCAAGGCGCTGCTCGCGCATCTCGCCAAGCTCTGCGTCGAACGCGACTGCGCCCGGCTCGAATGGTGGGTGCTCGACTGGAACACCCCGTCGATCGGCTTTTACCAGAGCCTCGGCGCGAAGCTGATGGACGAATGGACCGTGATGCGCGTCGACGGCGACGCGCTCACCAGCCTTGCCGGCACCGCCGCCTGACGGCCTATTTCGCCCCGCGCGGCTTGCGCCGTTCCATCGGCCACCCCGGCATATGCGCGTCGGACAGCGCCTTCGCTTCGGCCGGCGCCACGCCCAGTTCGGTCAGCGCGCGCACCAGCGCATCGGCGGGCGCCACCGCGATATCGGGCAACACGCCCTCGCCTTCCCAATCCTTGCGCGTGACCGGGTCATAGGTCCGCCCGACGGGGATGAAGGCGCCATAGCCGCCGCCCAGATCCTCGCCGCGCCCGAAATGATTGGCGCCCGCGGTCGGAGCACCGACCAAGGTGCCGCGCCCCGTGTGCTTCATGGCGAGGGCGAAATGCTCGGCCGCCGACGCGCTCGCACCCGACGTCAGCACATAGATTTTCGCATCGCGCAGCCGCGTGTCGGCGTTCGGTGTCGCCCAATGTTCGCGCGCGACCATGCCGGCGTCGCCCGGCACCATCCGCATCGACGCGATGCCCGCGATCGGCGATCCGCCCTCGGCATCGACCGACGCGCGCGTCGCCATCGTCACCAGCCGCGTTTCCTTGCCGAACAGCCAGGGAAAAATGACGTCCATCTGGTCGAGCCCGCCGCCATTGTGCGTGCGGATGTCGAAAATGATCGCCTTGGCATCGGCATGGTCGGCCATGAATTTCGCCGCAGCGGCGGTCACCGCCTCGTCCTGCGGAAAGACGTTGAAGCGCACAAAGGCGATCCCCGGCGCGATCCACCCCGCCTGCTCGACCGGCACCTTCTTCGGACGCGGCGCCGGCGCGGTGCTCCCCTGCGCTGGCGCGGCGGACGCCGCGGCTTCGGGAATGCGCAGCCGCAAATGGCCGTCGGGCGAGACCGCATCGACGTCGCGGTCGATCGCGGTGCCCAGCGCCTCGCCGGTAAGCGCCCGGTACCGGCCGGCGGCGATGCCCGCACGGATCGCGTCGGCGTAACGCTTGCCCGTTTCGGGATAGAGATAATCGCGCTCGAGCAGCGCCGCATATTTTCCGGCTACGACATCGGCGCTCGCCTCGTCCGCCGCCATAACCGGCGATGCGACCAGCAGGGGTGCAGACGCCGTCGCCGCGGCGACCAGCAAGGCAGGCAATATGCGCGAAGAACGAATCATCCCAGTCTCCAATCCAGCCCCGGCCGGACGAAGGTGTATCACATAGGTAATACAGATCAACTACATTTGTAGTCGTATTTGTTCAACGCTTGCGCGCGAACCAGACCAGAAAGATCCCGACCACCGCGAGCACGATGCCGTTGCGCGTCCACACCGTGTCGCCGAGCATGAAGCTGCTCGCCGGCCAGCGGACGATATCGAGCCCTTGCAGCGCCCACAGCCCGCCGACGAGGATCGCCGCGACCCCGACGATCGCGAATATGCCCTTCAATGCGCCCATGGTCCCTCCCCCTTCATTTGCGCTGCAATCCGATCAGCGGTCGCAGCCAGCCAATGCTGCGCCCGATCCAATAGAAAAGCCAGCAGCCCGTTACCGTCGCGGCAACCAAGATCAGGAAGGACGGTAGCGCGCCGACCCCGGCGCGAAGCAGGTACCAGCCGACGACGACGATGATCGT
>JAFAED010000454.1 GCA_023424275.1 Pseudomonadota bacterium
ACGCCTTCGTTGAGGCCCATCAGCGCCAACGGCACCGGATTCTCGCCCGCCGAGAAGACGATCGGATAATAGCGGCAGGCCGACACAAACTCGTCGGAGGTCAGCGGGATCGCATGCTGGTTGATCAGGAACTCGGCCTTGTCGAGCGAACGGGCACGGAAATCGGCATGATCGACGCTCGAAAGCGGAACGAGGTCCTTGTAGAACAGCGGCAGGTCGGCAGGTGCGGGCGCAGTGGCCATGATTGAACTCCGGTAGCGTGTCCCAGCGATCCGGGACAAAAAAAGATACAGCGCCTTATTGACCCGCGCCCCGACGCGCAAGGGGGGCGATGTCGCGGAAAAGGCAGATTGTCAGGCGATCAGCTTGCCGGGATTGAAAATGCCCGACGGATCGAGCCCCGCCTTGACGCCGCGCAGCGCCGCCAGCCGTGCCGGACTGTCGAGTTCGGCCAGGATGTCACGCTTCATCTGTCCGATGCCATGCTCGGCCGAGATCGAGCCGCCGAGTTCGATGACATGGGCATAGACCAGGCGGCTGACGGCGGCACCATGCTCGGCGAGCCAGGATGCGCCGTCGGCAGCGGCGGGCGGCTGGACGTGATAATGGACATTCCCGTCGCCGAGATGGCCGAAGGAGAAGGCGCGAACGCCAGTGAATGCGCGTTCCAGCCGTGCGGGATTTTCGGCGATGAAGGTCGGCATCAGATCGACGGGAACGCTGACGTCATGCTGCAACGCGGGCCCCTCGGCGCGCTCGGCCTCCGAGATCGAATCGCGCAGCCGCCAGAAATCTTCGCTTTCGCGATCGTTTTTCGCGATGACCACATCACGGATCAGCCGAGAGTCCAGCGCGTCGGAGAGCTGGACTTCGAGCAAGTCGGTCAGGTCGACCTGGCTGTCGCCGGCCAGTTCGGCGAGGACGTACCAGGGATATGGTGCGGCGAGCGGCGCGCGGGTTTGCGGGATATGGCGCAATACCGTCTCGAGGCAATGGTGCGGGATCAGTTCGAAACCTTCGAGCTCTCGGCCGATCGCGGTATCGAGCCGGCGCAGCAATATGAGCGCATTCTCTGGCGAATCGACGCCGATCCACGCCGTACACCGCGCCGCCGCGCCCGGGACTAGGCGGAGCGTTGCGGCAGTGACGATGCCCAATGTTCCCTCGGCGCCGCAAAAAAGCTGTCGCAGATCATAGCCGCGATTGTCTTTTTTCAGCGGCGCGAGCCCGTCGAAGATGCTGCCGTCGGGCAAAACGGCCTCGATGCCGGCGACCAGCGCGCGCATCGTGCCGTGGCGCAGAACCTGCGTCCCGCCGGCATTGGTCGATACCAGTCCGCCGATCGTTGCCGATCCCTTTCCGCCCAGCGTCAAAGGGAAGCGCAGCCGATGGGCGAGGGCCATATTGTGAAAATTTTCGAGGACGACGCCGGCCTCGACGATCGCGACCCGTGCCGCTTCGTCGATTTCCCGCACGCGATCCATCCGCCGCAGGCTGAGCAGTAGCTGGTCGCCGCTCGCATCGGGAGTCGCGCCGCCGACCATGCCGCTGTTGCCGCCCTGCGGGACCAGTGCGACACGGGCCTCGGCGCAGAGGCGAACGATGGCGGCAACCTCTTCCGTGGTCGCGGGCGACAGCATCGCGGCGGCCTTCCCGCGATATTTGCCACGCCAGTCGGTCAGCCATGGCGCCATCGCTTCGGGGTCGGCACTATAACCTTTCGGCCCCAGCCGATTTGCCAGGGCATCGAGCAGGGATGCAGGCGGCGTGCGCGTCATGGCATGTCACTCCGGGATTTTCCTGCGCAGGCGGCGGACAGGGATCGACAGCAGTTCATTTGATGTTCAATCATCCTTGTTAAAAGGCGCGATGGACGAATAGTATCTGTTCGTCCAGCGGGCATGGACGCGGGAGCCACGGGTGAACAGCATCTTCTGTCAGGACGCCGAAGGAGCGGCAACGCGGCTGTGCTGACGATGGCATTCCTGTGGTTTGCGGCCGCGCCGGCGGCCGATACAGCGGCGCCTGTTGCCGCTCCCGAGCCATTGGTCGCGATCGTTGCGCCGACAACCGAACAGACGTCGTCCTTTTGGCAGATGGTCATCGAGCAGCAGCTGATCATTCGCGTGCCCGCACGCCGCTCGCAGCTCAACGATTTCGCGGCCAGCCCGACGCCTTCTCGGCGCGCAACCGAGTTGCCGGTCGTCTGGAAGGAAAAGAAGGCGCCGAAATGCGTGTCGATGCGCAATATCATGGGGATGCAGGCGGTTCAGCGCGATAGTATCGACCTGATTACCCGGCAGAAGCAACGGCTTCGCGCCCAGCTCAATCGCGGTTGTCGCGCGCTCGATTTTTACGCCGGCTTTTACATGCAGGGCAGCAAGGACGGGCAGCTCTGCGAAGATCGCGACCAAATCCACGCACGGACCGGCGCGAAATGCGAGATCGACAAGTTCAAGCTGATGGTCCCGGTCCGCGACGACGATTAATCGCATAATCGCGTTTTTCTTCGCCTTTCCTTGACTTTTCGTCGCCGTTTGCCCAATGGCCGCCGCAACGTCGGCCTGCGTGGGAGGCTGGACGCCAACTCTTTTCCGGACATGTTGCCTCATGAAATTTGCCGACATCGGCCTTTCCGACGAACTTTTGCGTGCCATCGACGAGTCGGGGTATAACGAAGCGACCCCGATCCAGGCCGGCGTCATTCCGTCGGTTTTGATGATGCGCGACATCATCGGCATCGCCCAGACGGGCACGGGCAAGACCGCATCGTTCGTGTTGCCTATGATCGACATTCTTGCGCATGGCCGCGCCCGCGCGCTGATGCCGCGCTCGCTGATCCTCGCTCCGACGCGCGAGCTTGCCGCGCAAGTCGCGGAAAATTTTGAAAAATACGGTAAGTATCACAAGCTGTCGATGGCGCTGCTGATCGGCGGCGTGCAGATGGGCGATCAGGTCAAGGCGCTGGAAAAGGGCGTCGACGTGCTGATCGCGACTCCGGGCCGCCTGATGGACCTGTTCGAACGCGGCAAGATCCTGCTGACCGGCTGCAACCTGCTCGTGATCGACGAAGCCGACCGGATGCTCGACATGGGTTTCATCCCCGATATCGAGAATATCTGCACCAAGCTGCCGGCGACTCGCCAGACCTTGCTCTTCTCGGCAACGATGCCGCCGCCGATCAAGAAGCTGGCCGACAAATTCCTGTCGAACCCGAAGACGATCGAAGTCGCGCGTCCGGCGAGCCGGAACGA
The DNA here is from genome assembly GCA_023424275.1 of Pseudomonadota bacterium. GTDB lineage: Bacteria > Pseudomonadota > Alphaproteobacteria > Sphingomonadales > Sphingomonadaceae > Sphingopyxis. The sequence continues at coordinate 3,255 of JAFAED010000454.1, forward strand.
AAATATCGAGCAATTTCTGGTCAAGACGTCGGAGCGCAGCAAGCGTGATACGCTTCGCGATCTGCTCGAAGCCGAGGATATCGCGACCGCGATCATCTTCTGCAACCGCAAGACGACGGTGCGCGAACTCGCCAAGTCGCTGCAGCGCCACCGCTACAAGGCCGGCGAAATCCACGGCGACATGGACCAGTCGAGCCGCATCGCCGAACTCGACCGGTTCAAGAACGGCACGATCAACATCCTGGTCGCGTCGGACGTTGCGGCGCGCGGTCTCGACGTCAAGGGCGTCAGCCATGTGTTCAATTTTGACGCGCCCTGGCACCCCGACGATTATGTCCATCGTGTCGGTCGTACCGGCCGCGCCGG
>JAFAED010000143.1 GCA_023424275.1 Pseudomonadota bacterium
GCTCGGGACCGAGCGCCGGAACCTATCGGGGTTTCGCCGACTTCACCGCCCGCGCGATCACGCCCTTCGTCAGCCGGCTTCGCGAGCCGGTAACGCCGGTATCGACACAGATATGGGCCGACGGTGATCATGTCATCATTCACTGGGAAGGCGAGGCCGTCGCGAGCGATGGCAAGCCTTACCGGAACCGCTACGCATGGATATTCCGCATGGCTGGCGGGCGAGCGGTTGAGGCCAACGCATTTCTCGATCTTGCCCCCTATGACGACGTCATCCGCCGCATTGCGGCACCGGCGTTGCCTCTCGAGACATTGCCGAATAATTCGCGTTAACGTCGTGATCGTCCGCAGCCACCGCCATTATTTCAGCCGTATAGCAGATGGAAAGACCATTTATGACGACGCCCGTTGAACTGGCCGACCTGATTGCGCTTCACGCGCCGGGCGACGGCACCTTTCCCTGCGCCATTCCCGGGGTACAATTGATACGGGCGTCGGCGCCGACGATGCCCATGCCCGTGATCTACGAGCCGACGGTCTGTTTCGTGGCGCAAGGCGGGAAACGGGCGATGCTTGGCACGACCGCGTTCGACTATGCTGCGGGCAATCATCTCGTCGCCTCGGTCGGCCTGCCGGTCATGGGCGCCGTCGTCGAAGCAAGCGAGGCGGCCCCGTATCTGAGCCTGCAACTCGATCTCGATGCCGCCGAACTCAGCGAACTCGCTATCCGCTATCCGCCCCCCGCCGAGGAGCGGCCGATGCGGATCGTGGGCCTTGTACTCTACGAGAGCGACGCGGGCCTACTCGACGCCGCCGCGCGCCTCGTGCGGCTGCTCGACACGCCTGCGGACATCGATATGCTCGCCCCAATTACAATCAGCGAGATTCTCTATCGCCTCATCACCGCACCAGGAGGAAGCGTGGTGCGTGATATGGCACAGGGCGAGAGCCGGCTCAGTCACATCGCGCAAGCAATCGTCTGGATCCGCGCCCATTTTCGCGAGGCGTGCCGGATCGAGAGCGCGGCCGAGGTCGCCGGCATGAGCCGTTCGACGTTTCACCAGCATTTCAAAGCTGTTACGGCGATGAGCCCGATCGAATTCCGGACCCAGTTGCGGCTTCAGGAAGCGCGCAGGCTCATGTTGAGCAACGGGCTCGACGCTGCAAGCGCAGCCTTCGCCGTCGGATATGACAGCCCGTCGCATTTCAGCCGCGACTATGCCCGCCTATTCGGCCTGCCGCCCGGCAAGGATATTCAGAGGCTGCGCATCGCGAGCTTTCCGTCGCCGATTGCGGCCCAAGGCCTGATTGCATCCAGCGCGTAGGGGCCTTGTTACTCGCTGTCCCTCAGGCTTGGTCCAGCTTACGAAATTTTGGTAACCAAAGCCTGCCCATCCGCGTCCGGCCAAGCCGGTGCCACTATTGCCAAGCAAAGACTTGTCGGGCTTCGCGTCCCCTTAGATCGCCTAGGGCTATGCCCCAGAATTTCTCGCCTTCTCCAATGGTGCGGCCTGGTTAGTATCCTCGCATCGGCTCGGGGTAGCAATCAGTGGGGACGGTCCCGGCGATGCAGCTGTTCCGGATATGATGGCGACGTGGTTGCGCCGCCTTGTGGAGAATTTCTTATGCGTTTTGCCCTCCCGACTCTTTTGGCATTTGTCTGTGCAGCCTCCGCATCAGCTCAGACGTGGACGGACATTCCGACCGTGCCGATCGAAGCGGCGAAAGAGGCGGTGCGTACGCTATCATCCGACGAATTCGGCGGGCGAGCCCCGGGGACGCCGGGCGAACAAAAGACGCTCGACTATCTCGTCCGCCATTTCGAGAAGCTGGGCCTCAAGCCCGGTAACAAGGGCAGCTGGTTCCAGGATGTGCCTCTGGTCGCGGTGACCAGCCAAAACCATTCGGGCCTCAGTATCACCGGCGGCAAGATGCCGCTCAACTTCGCGCATGGCTCGGATTATGTCGCCGTATCCTACCGCCCCGTGCCTGCGACGAATCTGAAGGACAGCGAGATCGTGTTCGTCGGCTATGGGATCAATGCGCCCGAGAAGGGCTGGAACGACTATGCGGGGGTCGACGTGAAGGGGAAAACGGTCCTCATCCTGATCAATGACCCGGACTGGCAGACTGAAGGACTGGAGGGACCGTTCGGCGGTCGGGCCATGACCTATTATGGGCGGTGGACCTACAAATATGAGGAAGCGATGCGGCAGGGGGCGGCCGCGGCGATCATTATCCATCAGTCCGAGCCTGCCGCTTATGGTTGGGGAACGGTTCAGGTCAGCTGGAGCGGGGAGACTGATATTGCCGATACCCCCGGCGACGGTGAAAAGCCTACTGTGTCGGGCTGGATCCAGCTCGAAAAGGCCCGTGCGTTGCTGGAAAATGCTGGGCAGGATTTCGACAAGCTCGCCGCGCTGGCGGCGCAGAAGGGCTTCAAGGCGGTGCCGCTGACCGGCGTGAAGGCGAGTCTGAGCTTCGACAATCTGCTGCGCCGGCATAGCTCGAAAAATGTGATCGGCATATTGCCAGGACGCAGCCGGCCCGACGAATATGTGCTGACCAGCGCGCATTGGGACCATCTCGGCAAATGCGAGCCCGCCCCGGACGGCGACGACATCTGCAACGGAGCGGTCGATAACGCGACCGGGACCGCTGCGCTGCTGGCGCTTGCCGAGATGAACAGTAAGGCCGGACCCGCCGAGCGCAGCATGGTGTTCATCGCATTCACGGCCGAGGAATCCTATCTCCTCGGCGCGGATGTCTACGCCGCCAATCCGGTGTTTCCGCTCGCGAAGACCGTGGGCGGCGTGAACATGGACTCGATGCTCCCCATGCCGCCCGCCCGTAATGTCGCGATGTTCGGACGCGGCAAGTCGGATCTGGACGCTTATCTGGACCGTGCCTTGGCAAAGCTGGGGCGGGTGAACACGCCCGATCCGGCGCCGGAACGCGGAAGCTATTATCGCTCGGACCATTTCACTCTGGCGAGGCGCGGCGTGCCGATGATGTTCCTGCGGAGCGGCGAAGATCTGATCGATGGCGGCGAGGCGCGGGGAAAGGCACTGGTGACCGACTATATCCGCAACCGCTATCATAATCCGAAAGACGAATTTGATCCCCAATGGAACTGGGACGGCCTGGCTCAGGATATACAGCTGTACTACGCCGTTGGCCGTGATCTCGCGACGACGACCGACTGGCCCAACTGGGCCGAGCAGGATGAATTTCGCGCGATACGCGACCAGTCGCGAAGGGGTGAGCGAAGGTAGGGGCGGGCTCCATGGAAATAGGCCGGCGCGACGTAATCGCCGGTATGGGAGCATCCGTCGCGGCCTTGCTGCCATTGCAGGTCGGAGCGATCAGCCTCGAATTGTGCGACCTGCCTTTCGTCCACCCGGAACTTCGCCCGGCTGTTAGGGCCATGCGAGAGACTTTTGGGGGCGAGACGCATCTCACTCTCGAAGCCATCGAGGCCTTTCGCACGTCCCCTCTTCCTGAAACTCAGCTGTCCATGGGGGTCGCGAGACGATCGATCGCGGGTGCGGTCGGCGGTGCGCCCGTCACTATCTACATTGTCAACGCTCGTCCGGGACGAAAGCGCGGCGGCATCCTCTACATGCACGGCGGCGGTTACGTGCTCGGGAGCGCGGGACAAGATATTGCAACGTGCCAGGAACTCGCGACATCGCTCGACTGCACCGTCATCTCCGTCGACTACCGGCTCGCCCCGGAAGCCCGCTATACCGAATCGCTAGAAGACAATTATGCCGCGCTGCGCTGGGTCCACCAGAACGCCCGCGACCTGGGCATCGATCCTCGTCGCATCACGCTTATGGGAGAAAGCGCCGGTGGCGGTCATGCTGCCCTGCTGGCGATCGCGGCCCGCGACCGGAGAGAGGTGCCGGTTGCCTTCCAATGTCTCGTCTATCCGATGCTCGACGACCGGACCGGGAGTACACGATCGGTGCCGGCCCCTATCGGATCGCTGGTCTGGACGGCCGAGGTCAATCGGTTCGGATGGCGCTCCTTTCTTGGCCGCGAACCCGGCCATCCGGAAAATACAGCAGGGGTGGCAGGCCGCGAAAAGACGGTGTCGGGCTTGCCCCCCGCATGGCTTGGAGTCGGAAGCATCGATCTCTTCGTCGAGGAGGATATGACCTATGCCGCACGCCTGATCGCAGCCGGCGTCCCGACCGAGTTGACAGTCGTTCCGGGAGCCTATCACGCCTTTCAATATTTCGCTCCGGACACCCGAGTGGCGAAGTCGTTCAAGGCGTCCATGCTGGACGCGCTGCAAGCCGCGCTGGCTTAGAGTACCAAGGCGGTCTTGGTGCGGAGGGTGCAACCACTTGGCCGAAGCGGCGTTGCCGGCAAGATGAGTTGAGGTCATACTGTTTGTGTCCCTGCCGGCGCCGACAGAAGATGGCGTCTCAAGCATGCGCCAGCGCGAAGTCGAGAGCGGCAACAATCGCCGTCACTTGTGCGCGTGTGCATTCGGCAGCCGTCGTGCGGCTACTGTCGGGATAGACCTCGGTGGTCGTCGTGTAACGCGCACCGGTGATCGACGGGCATAGGCCGAGCTCACGGAGCGGATATTCGATCACCCCACGCGCTATGACAGGCGATCCGATGATCTCGCCTGCCGCGTCTGCCGGGGCGATATGGGTGACCTTCTCGACCGCGGCGACGATCGCCTGTTGAAAGGCGGGCTGCGGGTTTGCGCTGTCGTCCACGACATAGAAGCCATCAGGAATCGTCTCCAGCTGATAGGGCTTCCCGTCCCGCGACGCCCGGGCAGGCGAAAATTCGGTGGCGTCGGTGTCGGTCGTTTCGTGCAGGTCGATATGCACGAGAAATTCGTTCGCCGCGCTGCGAATGAGGTCCATGAGCGCGGTCGCTTCTTCCGAAGGGCCATCTGCCCTGAAGTTGCGGTTTGGATCGACCGCGTCGAAGTTCCAGCGGTTGATGCGCTCATACCCCCAAGGACTGACGCACGGGACAACGAGCAGGTTCAGCCTGCCGGCATAGTCGAGACCCTTTGTCTCGAGAAAGGCGAGCGCCCCCAGAACGCCGCTTGTCTCATACCCATGAACGCCGCCGGTCACGAGGGCAGTCGGCAAGTTCGCGTTTGCGGGTGAGGTGCGGACCGCCAGAAGCGGGAAAGCCTCGCCGGCATAGATGAGTTCGCCATAGTTCAAGGTCTCGTAGCGGCCAGCAAGCGCGTCGATCCGAGCGACGACATCTTCGGCGTAGCTGCGATGGCGCGTTTGTCGGCGCCGCCATTGTTCGATCTCTGTCGGGCCCCATGGCTCGCCGGCTTTTCCTACGGGATAGAAATGGACGTCGGTCATCTGTCAGTCTCGTTCTTGCTAGGCCACTTGAGGCCGATTGGTTCACAGGGAGGGTATAGGCTCGCCTCGCGCTGTGCCTAGCCGCAGCCTTTCTAACCCAAACGCCCAGAATTACTCGCGTTGCATCGCGCTTTGCTCCTGCCGCACAGTCACCCTCGACAAATGCCGGAAAAATGCCGGTTTCACCTTTGGGGGATTGCTGCTGCCATGATCAGGACACACGCACGACTGGGC
>JAFAED010000186.1 GCA_023424275.1 Pseudomonadota bacterium
CGTCCGCGCCGCGATCGTCGCGGCGTCGGTCACGGTCGACATCATCGATGTCGGCGGCGGCTTTCCGTCGTCCTACCCGGGCATGGAACCCCCGCCGCTCGACGCCTATTTCGAGACGATCCACCGCAGCTTCGAAAGCCTGCCGATCAGCTATTCGGCCGAACTGTGGTGCGAGCCGGGCCGCGCGCTGTCGGCCGAATATAGCTCGCTGATCGTGCGCGTCGAAAAGCGTCGCGGTGAGGAACTGTATATCAACGACGGTGCCTATGGCGCGCTGTTCGATGCTGCGCATGTCGGCTGGCGCTTCCCCGTCACGCTGCTGCGCGACGGCGACAACGACGATGCCGACATGGTGGCGTTCAGCTTCTATGGCCCGACGTGCGACGATCTCGATCATATGGCAGGACCCTTCTTCCTGCCCGCCGACATCAAGGCCGGCGACTTCATCGAGATCGGGATGCTCGGCGCCTATGGCTGCGCGATGCGGACCAAGTTCAACGGCTTCGGTGCCGACGAGACCCACGTCGTCAGCGACGAACCGATGATCAGCCTGTACACGGGCGAAGTCGAGCAGGAACGCCGCAGCGCGACGGTGACCAAGCTGTTCTGAACTGGACGGCATGGCGGAATGAAAAAGGGCTGGCGCGGCGACGCGACCAGCCCTTTTCGCATCCCATCAAAAAGAAGCCCGCCGGCGGAACCGGCGGGCCTGAAAAGAACAGGACGGTCCTTGCGGACCATCCTGCCCTTGGGTCGCACCCCATGAATGCGCGATCCGCCCCGCCGTTTCGCTACCCATCCGGGTAGTACCCCGAATTTTTTTACGCTTTTTCACACCCGAGATTGGTGTATCCCGGTGCCAGACTGCCGGAATGCGCCGCTAACCGGGGATGTGCGTGTCGATTGATGTTCCGATCCATGGTCCGGGTCATAACGAACCCGCCGAATGGGAAACGCTCAATGTCCTGATCGGGCACATCTATGACTCCATCCTCCAACCCGAACGCTGGAACGACACGCTCGCGCGGATCACCGGCGCCCTGTGCCCATTGAGTTGGGAAGCGGCGTTCATCCTGTGGGAAAGCAGCAGCCCGCCACGGGCGCGCTTCGTCGCGGCGACCGGGCTCGCCGCGGGGGTGCAGGAAATCTACACCGCCGTCTACGCCGGGAACCATCCCTGGTCGCGCAAGCTGATGCGCTATGGCAATGGCAGCGTCGTCGACAGCTTTGACGTCATCACCCGCGAAGAATTTGCGGAATCGGCCTTCTTCCAGAATTTCCTCGCGCCATGGGGGATCGACCGGCTCGTCGGCGTCCTTCTCGACCGGCGCGGCGGCGAGCGGCTCGGGCTGCTGCTGCCCGGCCCCGGAGACCGCGATGTCGAGCGGCTCAAGCGTGGGCTCCGCATTCTGGCCCCGCACATCCAGCGCGCGATGCGGATCAGCGACCGCGTCGCCAGCCTCGAACTCGCCGCCGGCGCCGCCCGCGCTGCGGCCGATTTCGCGCCTTTCGCAATCTTCGGCCTCGACGACCAGCTCAACATCCTCGCCGCCAACAACCGCGCCGGCCAATATGAAAAGGCGGGCGTCATCCGCCTGACGCAGGGGCGCTTCGCCTTTGCCCACCCCGCCAGCCAGAAACGGCTACTCGATCTTGTCAGGGGACAAGCGCCGACCGGCCTTGCTTTCCAGGCGGTCGCCAACTCGGGCGCCGAATGTCCCGTGCTGATCGCACGCATATCGCCGCAATCGGTGCAGCAGATCGGCGGATTCAGCGCCGGGGCGTCGCTGATCGTCACCCTTGGCAGCTCGCCGGGCGAAACCCCGGTGGTCGAGATCGACCGCGTCGCGCAATGGTTCGGCCTGACTCCCGCCGAAGCAAGGCTCGCCGTCGCGCTTGCCGGCGGCCAGACGCTTCAGGACTATGCCGCGCTCCGCGCCGTCAGCCTGAATGCCGTGCGTTTTCTGCTGAAAGGCGTATTTCGCAAGACCGGCGCGGCCAGCCAGGCGCAGCTGGCGGCGATGCTCGCACGCCTTCCCGCCGCCGGCGACCATTAACGCCGCAGCTTCCGGCTTTCCCGCTCCGCGCCGCTATGCTAGCCACGCGCCGGGCGGCTTCGAAAAAGCGCGACTGCGCGTCCCCTTCAGAATGCCCGAGTGTCATGAAGCCCTTCCACCATCTTCTCGCCAATAATCTGGTCGCCAACACCACCAATTTTACGGTGTGGTTCGCGCTGACCTTCTGGACCTTCCTCGAAACCCAGTCGGTGTTCGCGACGGGGATGATCGCGGGCATCTATCTCGTGCTCACCGCGATGCTCGGCATCTGGTTCGGCAGCCTCGTCGATCATCATGGCAAGCGCAACATGATGATCGTCTCGAGCCTCGCGTCATGCACCTTCTACGCCCTCGCACTGGGCGGCTATGCGCTCGATCCCGCCATTCGCGCCGCCGAAGTCGCCAGTCCGACGCTGTGGCTGTTCATCCTTGCCAGCATGTTCGGGATGATCGTCGGCAATATCCGTATGATCGCCCTACCGACGCTGGTCACGCTGCTGGTACCCGAAGACCGGCGCGACAAGGCGAACGGCCTCGTCGGGGTGGTCAGCGGGATCGGCTTCCTCACCACCTCGGCGATCAGCGGATTCCTCGTCGCCTGGGGCGGCATGGTCGCGACCCTCGCGATCGCTATCCTGCTATCGATCGTCGTCGCGCTGCATCTGATGACGGTGCCCATCGACGAGGCGCGCGAGGCCACCAAAGCCCCGGAGCCAAAGCGTGTCGATCTCGCCGGGACCTTTCGCCTCGTCCTGGCGATTCCCGGCCTGTTCGCGCTGATCCTCTTTTCCTGTTTCAACAATCTTCTGGGCGGCGTCTTCATGGCGCTGATGGACGCTTACGGCCTGTCGCTGATGGAGGTCCAGCAATGGGGGATGCTCTGGGCCGTCACGTCGGTGGGCTTCATTCTCAGCGGCGCGTTGATCGCCCGCACGGGACTGGGCGCCAACCCGATCCGCACCCTGCTCTTCGTCTGTCTGGCCGAATGGGTCATCGCCGCCGTTTTCACGATCCAGTCGTCGATCCCGTTGCTCGCCATCGGTTGTTTCCTCTGGCTATTCCTTGGCCCTTATGCCGAGGCGGCCGAACAGACCGCATTGCAGAAAGTCGTTCCCTATGAACGGCAAGGCCGCGTCTTCGGCTTTGCGCAGTCGGTCGAACTCGCCGCCTCGCCGCTGACGGCATTTCTGATCGCCCCGCTGACGCAATTCTTCTTCGTCCCGTTCATGACCGACGGCGCGGGCGCCGCCGCGATCGGCGACTGGTTCGGTCGCGGGCCCGAACGCGGGATCGCGCTGGTCTTCACGATCACCGGCCTGCTCGGCGTCGTCCTGACCGCGATCGCCTTCCGCTCGCGCTCCTATCGGCTGATCTCGGCGGCCTATGCCGGCGGGCCGAATCCGACGGCAGCGGCATAAGCCTCTTCCGTTTCACTTCGAAATCATTCTATCCTCTGTCGAAACGATAAGAGGAGAGAGCCAGCTTGTTGTCCGGCATACGTATCGTCGACCTGACGACGGTCATCTTCGGCCCCTATGCGACGCAGATGCTCGCCGATCTCGGCGCGGAGGTGATCAAGGTCGAAACGCCCGGTGTCGGCGATGTCTCGCGCTACCTCGGCAACGGCGTTCCCGATCCCACGATGGGATCGATCCATCTCAACGTGAACCGCGGCAAGCGCTCGATCGCGCTCGACCTCAAACGGCCAGAGGATGCCGCGACGCTGCGCGACCTGATCGCGACCGCCGATGTGTTTTTCCACAATGTTCGCGGCAAGGCGATCGCACGGCTTGGCTTTGATTATGAAGGCTGCAAGGCGATCAAGCCCGACATCATCTATGTCCATGGCACGGGCTTCGGACAGGATGGTCCCTATGGGGACTTGCAGGCCTATGACGATGTCATCCAGGCCGCGAGCGGAACGACCAGCCTGCTTCCGCGCGTCGATGGCGATCCGCGCCCGCGTTATTTTCCCTCGCTGATCGCCGACAAGGTCGCGGGGCAGTTCGGCGCGCAGGCGATCCTTGCGGCGCTCGTCCATAAATTCCGGAC
>JAFAED010000195.1 GCA_023424275.1 Pseudomonadota bacterium
TGCGCGCGCGCTGCCCCTTCGCCGCGCGCTTCGATGATCCCGATCGAATGAAAGGGTTCGCCTTCGCGATCCCAGTCGCTACCATGATCGTAATCGGCCGAGCGGCGATAGCCGAGGAAACCGAGCACCGCGTCGTAGAAAGGGCGCGACCGTTCCTTGTCGGTGACCGTCAGGTCGATATGATGGACGAGCCCGCGCATGCTCATCCCAACGCGCCGATCAGCGCGAAGATGCCCGCGCCGCTCAGCGCCGGCCAGGCGATGTGGCGGCCGTTCGTATAAACGGCATTGAACAGCCCGCTCGCGAGCCATCCGCCGCCGATGACGACCAGCAGATCGTTCGGGGTTCCGGGCCAAGCAATTGCCGCCGCCGAAATCAGCATCAGCACGGAAGTCGCATGCCAGGCAAAACGGATGATCCGCCGCGACAGCGGATCGGCGAGCGGCCCAGCTTCGCTGCGCAACATCGGCACGATCAGCCGCCGGTAGCCGAGAACCGAATGAACCCCGGCCGTCGTCACCATTAAGGCGGCCGACAGCCAGAGCCAGATCACGCGCCGGCGCCGATCAGTTCGCGGCCGATCAGCATGCGGCGGATCTCGTTCGTACCCGCGCCGATATCGAGCAGCTTGGCATCGCGCCAGTAACGCTCGACCGGCCAGTCCTTGGTGTAACCCGCGCCGCCCAATGCCTGGATCGCTTCGCCTGCGACCTTCACCGCATTCTCGCTCGCAAGCAGGATGCAACCCGCGGCGTCGAAGCACGTCGTCTGCCCGGCATCGCATGCCTTGGCGACGTTATAGACGTACGAACGCGCTGACTGGAGCATGACATACATGTCGGCGACCTTCGCCTGCATCAGCTGGAACGAGCCGATCGGCTTGCCGAACTGCTTGCGTTCGCGGACATAGGGAATGACGGTGTCGAGACACGCCTGCATGATGCCGAGCTGGAGTCCGGCGAGCACGACGCGCTCATAGTCGAGCCCCGACATCAGCACGCCGACGCCGCCATTCTCGGGACCCATGACCTGTTCTTCGGGCACTTCGCAGTCGGTGAAGACCAGCTCGGCGGTCGGCGAACCGCGCATGCCGACCTTGTCGATCTTCTGCCCGATGCTGAAGCCCGGCATGTCCTTTTCGATGAGGAATGCGGTGATGCCGCGCGAGCCCGCTTCGGGGCTCGTCTTCGCATAGACGACGAGCGTGTCCGCGTAAGTCGCGTTGGTGATCCAGAATTTCGTGCCGTTGAGGATATAGCTGCCGCCCTTCTTCTCGGCCTTCAGCTTCATCGACACGACATCGCTGCCCGCGCCGGCCTCGGACATCGCAAGGCTGCCGACATGCTCGCCGCTGATCAGCTTGGGGAGATATTTCGCCTTCTGCGCGGCATTGCCCCAGCGGCGGATCTGGTTGACGCAAAGGTTCGAGTGCGCGCCATAGGACAGGCCGATCGCGGCCGATGCGCGGCTGACTTCCTCGACCGCGATGACATGCTCGAGATAGCCGAGGCCAAGGCCGCCAAACTCTTCCTCGACCGTGATGCCGTGCAGGCCGAGATCGCCCATCTGCGTCCAGAGTTCGTCGCGCGGGAACCAGTCGTCGGCGTCGGCCTTGGCGGCGAGCGGCGCAATCTGTTCGTCGGCGAAGCGGGCGGTGGTTTCGCGGATCATGTCGGCGGTTTCGCCGAGCGCAAAATCGAAATCGGGGGTGGCGCGCATGGATTACCTATCGGGCTGGGGCGGAACAGGGCCGCGAGTGTGCATCAAAATCCGTTCATATGGAAATTGAAACGATCATGGATATAGCATAAGTAAAATCTATGATTAAGCGCACCCATGTCCGCCAGTTCCTCGCCGTCGTCGACGCGGGCAGTTTTACGCAGGCGGCATTGCGTATCCGTGTCACCCAGCCGGCGCTGTCGTCGGGCATCGCCGAACTCGAGAAACTCGTCGGCACGCCGCTCTTCATCCGTAACCGCCGCCAGATCCGGCTGACAGAGGCGGGCGGGCGCTTCCTGCCGATCGCGCGCGATCTGGAACGCGGCTTTCGTGCCGCCGACAGCTTCGGCCGCGAAAGCGACGGGCAAGCAAGCGAGCTCAAGCTAGGCGTGATCCGATCGGCGCCCGCCGAACTGTTGCAGGCGATCGCGACCGCCTTGCGACCGGGCTTCGCGATCGAGCTGGTCGAGAACAGCGACTCCGAACTCCGCGCGGCGCTGGGCAGCGGCCGCATCAACATGGCGCTCGTCCCGCTGCGTGCCGGCGAGCGCGGCGATCATGTGCTGCCGCTCTATGAGGAACCGCTCGCGATGTTCATCGCATCGGACCATCCGCTTGCGGGGCGGATCGAGGTCGGGCCTGAGGAACTTGCCGCCGAAACGATGATCGCGCGCCGGTCGTGCGAGTTTCTCGACGCGACGAGCCGCTTCTTCACGCGCCACGGCGTCCGCCCGCGCTTTGCGCTGCGCAGCGAAAGCGACGAGCGCTGCCTGCGCATGGTCGCGGCGGGGATCGGGATCACGACGGCGCCCGTCTCGCTCGCGATCGACGGCATCGTGCCGCTCAAGGTTGCGGGTTACGACTTCCACCGCGAACTCGGGCTCATCGCCGACCCCGCATGGCGGACGCTTCCCGAAATCGCACCGCGCCTGACGCACGCGCTCGAAACGATCGGTGCCATCGCGGCCGAATGGCGCCAGATGAAGGTCGACGTCGCCGCATGACGCGATGCCCTGCAAGTCTGGCTTGGCCCCCCGAAAGGCCATACAGCTTGATCGCTCCAGACAGGGGCGGCAAGGGCGGGGCATGACCGATACACTGACCCATCTCGACCGGCTCGAGGCCGAGAGCATTCATATCATGCGCGAAGTGATGGCCGACGCGGCGAAGCCCGTCATGCTCTATAGCGTGGGCAAGGACAGCGCGGTGATGCTCCATCTCGCGCGCAAGGCTTTCTTTCCCTCGCCGCCGCCGTTCCCGTTGCTCCATGTCGATACGACGTGGAAGTTTCAGGCGATGTACGAGCTGCGCGACCGCATGGCGGCCGAGAGCGGCATGGAACTGATCGTCTATCAGAATCCCGAAGCGAAGGAGCGGGGGATCAACCCGTTCGATCATGGTCCGCTGCACACCGACATGTGGAAGACCGAGGGGCTGAAGCAGGCGCTCGACCTCCACGGCTTCGACGTCGCCTTCGGCGGCGCGCGCCGCGACGAGGAAAAGAGCCGCGCCAAGGAACGCATCTTCTCTTTCCGCACCGCCAGCCACGGCTGGGATCCGAAGAAGCAGCGGCCCGAGCTCTGGAACCTCTACAACGCCCGCAAGGCGAAGGGCGAGAGCATCCGGGTCTTCCCGATCTCGAACTGGACCGAGCTTGATATCTGGCAATACATCGCCCGCGAAAATATCCCGATCGTGCCGCTGTACTTTGCTGCGCCGCGCCCGACGGTGACGCGCGACGGCCTGCTGCTCATGGTCGACGACGATCGCTTCCCGCTCAAGGATGGCGAGGTGCCGGTCGAACGGTCGGTGCGCTTCCGCACCCTCGGCTGCTATCCGCTCACCGGCGCGGTCGAGAGCGAGGCGAAGACCCTCTCTGAAGTCATCCAGGAAATGCTCCTGACCACGACGAGCGAACGACAGGGCCGCATCATCGACAAGGATGGCGGCGATGCGTCGATGGAGAAGAAGAAGCAGGAGGGGTATTTCTGATGCCAAATACCCCGGCCTCTCCTGTTTACGTCACCGACGCGCTGATCGCCGAAGATATCGACGCTTATCTGGCGGGGCACGAGAAGAAGTCGCTGCTGCGCTTCATCACCTGCGGCTCTGTCGACGACGGCAAGTCGACGCTGATCGGACGCCTGCTCTACGACAGCAAGATGATCTTCGAAGACCAGCTCGCCGCGCTCGAAGCCGACAGCAAGCGCGTCGGCACGCAGGGGCAGGAGATCGACTTCGCCCTGCTCGTCGACGGCCTCGCAGCCGAGCGCGAGCAGGGGATCACGATCGACGTTGCCTATCGCTTTTTCACGACCGAGAAGCGCAAGTTTATCGTCGCCGACACGCCCGGCCACGAGCAATATACGCGCAACATGGTCACCGGCGCCTCGACCGCCGACCTCGCCGTCATCCTGATCGACGCGCGCAAGGGCGTTCTCACCCAGACACGCCGCCACAGCTTCCTCGCGCATCTGATCGGCATCAAGCATATCGTGCTCGCGGTGAACAAGATGGACCTTGTCGGTTACGACAAGGCCGTCTTCGACCGCATCACGCTGGCGTATCGCGCCTTCGCGAGCGAGATCGGCATCACCAATTTTACCGCGATCCCGATCTCGGGTTTCAAGGGCGACAATATCACCGCGCTCTCGGACAACACGCCGTGGTTCAAGGGGCCGGCGCTGATCGAACATCTCGAAAATGTCGAGATTGGCGCGGCCGCCGACGAAGCCAAGCCGTTCCGCCTGCCGGTGCAATGGGTCAACCGCCCGAACCTCGATTTCCGCGGCTTCTCGGGCCAGCTTGCGAGCGGCAAGGTCAGGCCGGGCGACGCCGTGCGCATCCTGCCGAGCGGCAAGACGACGACGGTGGATCGCATCGTTACCCTCGATGGCGACCTCGACG
>JAFAED010000197.1 GCA_023424275.1 Pseudomonadota bacterium
AGCCTGCAAGACGTCGACGGGCAGCGCATGATCGCCGTCCTCGATATCAAGGCTGGCCCAGGCCGGCTCGTCATCGCCGCCAGAATCGTCGTAGGTCGAATGCACCCAGTCGAGCAGGATGCGGCGCTCGACCCCGTTGCGCGCGTCGATGATATAGAGCCGGTCGGCCGCCTGCTCCGTCACGATTCCGGTGCGGGGCGTTCCGTCGGCCACCGCTTAGCCGGTCTTTCCCTTGGCGGCCGCGGGCTTTTTAGCGGGGGCCTTTTTCTTCGCGGCGGGCTTTTTCGCGGCCGCCTTTTTGGGCTTGGCCTTTTCGGTCTTGGCCTCGGGCGGAGCGGCCTCGGGTGCAGGCTCCTTCGCCACCGATTCCGCGACGCTCTCCTCGGGCTGGCCGAGCGTCCGCAGGAACATATTCCGCACGTCGCGGACATGGTTATTTATCGTCTTCGGGCTCCATCCCGACGTGTCGACCGGCGGCAGCACGGTGACGCGGACCGTGGCGGGGCGCATCACGAACTCGTTCTTCGGCGCGACGTCGGTGGCATTATGGATCACGATCGGGACGATCGGCACCCCGGCCTGCATCGCGAGGTGGAACGCGCCCTTCTTGAACGGCTCGAGCTTGGGCGTCAGGCTGCGCGTGCCTTCGGGCGAGATGCAGATCGACTTGCCCTCGACCTTGATCGCGTCGACCAGCGGCTCCATCGCCTTGATCGCGCTCTTGCCGTCGGCGCGGTCGACGAAGACGGTGCCGCCCCATTCCATCAGCTTGCCGAGAATGGGGATGTCCTTGATCTCTTTCTTGCCCACCCCGCCCATGTCGCGGCGGATGAGCTTGGCGAGGATCATCACATCCGCCTTGCTCTGGTGGTTGAAGATGAAGACGCAGGGGCGCGAGGACCAGAGATTCTTCTCGTCCTCGACCTCCAGCTCGACGCCGGTGATCGCGGTCGCGAAATCGCCGAACAGGCCGATCGAGAAATTCGCCGCCTCGCGCTGCGAGCGCGTCAGCGCCCAGATCGGCAGGCCTGCGGCGAAGGCGCCGACGAGCGAGCCGGTCGCGTAAATCGTCCGCGTATAATCGACCCACGACGGCGTGCCGCGGCTGCCGAAACGCTGAACCGGCCAGCCATTTTCTTCGGCAATTGCCTTGAGTTTGAGGTTCGGGTTGAGCGGGCGCGGCTTGCCGACGCGCTCGAGCAGCTCGATATCGTCGTCGCTGTCCGAATAGAAAAAGCTCTGGTCGAGATCGAGGCCATATTCCTCGGCCAGTTCCTCGGCCGCGAGCACCTTGCCCTCACCGAAGCAGAGCGGACGGATGATTTCGCCGGTAAAGACGCCATCCTCTATCTCATAGGCCGAGCATTTGATATCGGTGATGCCAAGGTCGCGCGCGGTCGGTTCGATCTGGTAGATCGTCGCCGACGAGATGATCGCGACGCGGTGGCCCTTCGCCTGATGCGCCTCGATGATCGCGCGCGTTTCGGGATAGATTTTCCGCGCGATATGCTTCTTGTACAGTTCCTCGCCGAACTCGATGAAGCTTTCCTCGTCGACGCCCTTCATGAATTTGGCGGCGCCCGACATCAGGCCTGAAAAACCGATGGTGCCGAGGCTGTGCTGCGCGATGACCTGCGCGGTCTCGGCAATCTCTTCCATCGACATTTCGCGGCGCTGGAACTTCTCGCGCAGCATCGCGGTCGCGGAGTAGCCCGAGATGATCGTCCCATCGAAATCGAACAGTGCCGCGATATGCGATCCCGGCTCCGACGCGAGCACTTCTTCCAAATGTGGCTGCGGCCTTGGCACGCGCATCTCCCCACCAACGGCTATATTGCCGCCTTATCCCTGCACAGTGACAGGTAAAATGGGGTTAATCAATGGCGTGAAAGTGCGGCGGCTTCGCGGGCGAGCGTCTCGATTTTCGCGGCGTCGAGCGGGCCCGACGGGACGACCCAGCTGCCGCCGACGCAGAGCACCGCTTCGAGCGCGAGCCATTCGGGTGCGGTCGCGAGGCTGATGCCCCCGGTGGGGCAGAAGCGCGCCTGACCGAAGGGACCCGCGAGCGCCTTCAGCGCCGGGACGCCGCCGCTGGTCGCGGCGGGGAAGAATTTGAAGCGGTCGAGGCCGAGGTCCATCCCGCGCATGATGTCGCCGGCGTTGGCGGTGCCGGGCAGGAAGGGAATGCCGCTGGCGACCGCGGCCTTGCCGAGATTGTCGGTGAGGCCCGGCGAGACGATGAATTCGGAGCCTGCGGCAATCGCCGCGTCGAGCATCGCAGGATCGAGCACGGTGCCCGCGCCGACGACCGCGCCCTTGACGCTTTTCATTGCGGTGATGGCGTCGAGCGCGGCGGGGGTGCGCAGCGTGACCTCAAGGACCGTGAGGCCGCCCGCGACGAGCGCCTCGGCCATCGGCACCGCATCCTCGACCCGGTCGATAACGATCACCGGGATGACGGGCGCGAGGCGCATGATCTGGTCGATGGACTGCTCAGCCATTTTCTACTCCGTTCGAAATCACAATCCCCGTTCGCCCTGAGCTTGTCGAAGGGCCGTTCTTTTCTCCACGTCGCGAAAAGAAGGACGGTGCTTCGACAAGCTCAGCACGAACGGGATTAGGGGTTAGCCTGTAACGGCCTCCATCGCCGCCAATACCGCCGATCCGCCCTTTTCGGCTTCGTCGGCATGGTGGCGGAACAGGGCGAACAATTCGCGGCCGACACCCAGCGCGGGCGGCGGGGCGGCGGCGGGGGTGCGCGTGGCCCATTCGGCGGCGTCGACCAGCGCCACGACTTCGCCATTGACTGCGCAGACGCGAACGACGTCGCCGTCCTGCAGATAAGCGAGCGGGCCGCTGATGCCGTCGGGGCCGGGCAGCGCCTCGGGCGACAGATGGATCACCGCCGGCACCTTGCCGCTCGCGCCCGACATGCGGCCGTCGGTGAGAAGCGCGACGCGAAAGCCTTTGTCCTGCAAAACCCCGAGCGCCGGGGTCAGCTTGTGCAATTCGGGCATGCCGTTCGCACGCGGCCCCTGGAAGCGGACGACGACGACGACATCGCGTTCGAGTTCGCCCGCCTTGAATGCGGCCAATACCTGGTTCTGGTCGTCGAAGATCCGGCACGGCGCCTCGATCGTCCAGCGGTCCTCGGCGACCGCGCTGGTCTTGATGATCGCACGACCGAGATTGCCCGCGAGCAGGCGCATGCCGCCGTCGGGCGAGAAAGGCGCCGCGACGGGGCGCAGCATACTATCGTCGCGGCTCTCGGCGGGGGCGGCCTGCCAGTGGAGTTCATCGTCCACGAGCACAGGTTCGGCGGCATAATCGGCCATTGTCCCGCCGACGGTCAGCACATCGCCGTGCAACAATCCGGCGCCGAGCAGTTCGCGCACCACATAGCCGATCCCGCCTGCGGCGTGGAAGTTGTTCACGTCGCCCGCCCCGTTCGGATAGACGCGCGCGAGCAAGGGCACGGCGTGGCTGAGCTCGTCGAAATCCTGCCAGTCGATGACGATCCCCGCCGCGCGCGCGATCGCGGGCAGGTGGATCGCATGGTTGGTCGAGCCGCCCGTCGCGAGCAGCCCGATAGCGGCGTTGACGATCGCCTTTTCGTCGATGCAGCGCGCGAGCGGGCGATAGTCGTCGCCGTCCCAGCCGATCTGCGCAATCCGGTGTGTCGCGGCGCGCGTCAGTTCCTGCCGCAGCTTGGTGCCGGGGTTGGTGAAGGCGCTGCCGGGGATGTGGAGCCCCATCAGTTCCATCATCATCTGGTTCGAGTTCGCGGTGCCATAGAAAGTACAGGTGCCCGCACCGTGATAGCTTGCCGCCTCGGCCTCGAGCAGCTCGTCACGCGTCGCCTTGCCTTCGGCATAAAGTTGGCGGACGCGCTGCTTTTCCTTGTTCGCGAGGCCAGAAGGCATCGGCCCGGCGGGGATCAATATCTGCGGCAGGTGGCCGAAACGCAGCGCGCCGATCAACAGGCCGGGAACGATCTTGTCGCAGATACCGAGCAGCAAAGCGCTCTCGAACATCGCGTGGCTGAGCGCGATCACCGTGCCCTGCGCGATATTGTCGCGGCTGAACAAAGACAGGTCCATGCCCGCCTGCCCCTGCGTCACCCCGTCGCACATCGCGGGGACGCCGCCCGCGACCTGCGCGGTGGCGCCGACCTCGCGCGCGAAGAGTTTGATCTGCTCGGGATAGCGGCCGTAGGGCTGATGCGCCGAGAGCATGTCGTTATAGCTGGTGACGATGCCGATATTCATCGCCGCACCGGTGCGGATCGCGGGCTTGTCTTCACCTGATGCGGCAAAGCCGTGCGCAAGGTTGCCGCACGACAGATTGCCGCGATTGGTCCCCGCCTCGCGCTGACGGTCCATCAGCTCGAGATAGGCGGCGCGGCGCGGGGCGCTGCGCGCGATAATGCGGTCGGTGACGGCGGCGATGGTGGGGTGGAGATTAGTCATAACTCAAAACCGTTTGTCCTGAGCCTGTCGAAGGACCGTTCTTCCTTGCGACGCCCAAAGAAAAGGACTGCCCTTCGACAAGCTCAGGGCGAACGGAGTTTTGGAACGCGGCGAAATCAGTCATGCCAACTCGCTCCGTCGCGCTCGATCAGCGCGATCGCACTCGACGGCCCCCAGCTTCCCGCCGTGTAATTCTGCGGCGCCATGTCGACCGCAGCCCAGGCGTCGCGGATCGAATCGATCCATTGCCATTGCGCTTCGACCTCGTCGCGGCGCACGAACAGGGTCTGGTCGCCCTCGATGAAATCGAGCAGCAGGCGTTCATAAGCGATGCGCCGCCGCTCGCCCGCAAAGCTGTGCGAGAGCGAGACGTCCATCGTCACTTCCTTGAGCTTCACCCCGTCGCGATCGAGGCCGGGCTGCTTTGCCATCACCTTGACCCGGATATTTTCCTCGGGCTGCAGGTTGATGATCATGCTGTTCGCATCGAGCTTGCCCGCACCGACGCGCGCGAAGATATTGTGCGGCACCGGCTTGAACTGGATCAGCACCTCCGACTTGCGCTCGGGCATGCGCTTGCCGGTGCGCAGGTAAAAGGGCACGCCCTTCCAGCGCCAATTGTCGATATAGGCCTTCAGCGCGACGAAGGTTTCGGTGTTCGACGGATTGCCGAGCTCGTCGGCATAGCCCGCGACCGCGCCGCCGTTCACCGCGCCGCTGGTGTACTGGCC
>JAFAED010000479.1 GCA_023424275.1 Pseudomonadota bacterium
CCATTGTCCAGCCGATCACACCCGCCTTCGCTTCGCGCACAAGCAGCGCCTCGACCGCAATGCGGCGACCGGTCGACACTTCGTCGCGCGGCAGCCAGACGAATGCGAAGAGGTGGCGGCCGAGCGCGCTCCGTACCGTCACCACCTTCGGCCGCGGCCGGTCGGTGATCGACATCGAGGTCAGCACCAGTTCCTCGAGCGAGGCGGCATCAAACGCGATCAGCAGGTCGTGCGGCAGCGCGGTCAGCGCATGCGCGAGCGCCTTGCCCGCGTGCCCCGTGGGGTCGAAACCGAACTTCGCCATCAACGCGTCAAGCTGGGCGCGCAGCACCGGCACCTTCGCAGGCGGCGCCGACAGCGCCGCGCTGGTCCACAGACCGGCATGGATCGACAGGCGCTCGACCTTCTTGCCCTTGAACTCGGGCACGATGACCAGATCGAGCAGCACGCGGCGGTGCACCGCCGACAAGCGGTTCGACTTGATCAGCAGCGGCGCATGGCCGCCCTTCTCGAACCAGGCGAAAGCGGCTTCGAGCGCGGCGGGCGACAGCAATTGGCCGTCGGCGCTTTCGCTGATCCCGAGCGGGTCCTGCACCGCGCCGTCGCGGGTGCGCCATTCGTGGCCGAGCTGGGTCATCGCCCCGCCCTCGAACCAGCGGAGCAGTTCGGCCGCCTCACCCTCGACGCGCATCGCGGCGTCGGCAAGCATTGCGGCGCGCATCGCACGCCAGTCGCGCACCGCCGCGCGCACGTCGCGCAGCGCGGCTTCCAGCGCGTCGAGCAGGCGACGGCGCGCCCGCGCGTCGCCGCGCTCGAGTTCCATATAGATGACCGACTCGCGCTCCGATCCTTCACCGGCTTCCTGCAAATGCCCCTTGGCGTCGCGCTTCACGGCGACGACGGGATGGAGGATTCGATGGACGGCAAGGCCCTGCGCCGCAACGATCTGCGACGTCGAATCGACAAGGAAGGGCATGTCGTCGTTGATGATGGCAAGCCGCATGCGGCGGTCGGTGCCGTCGGCGGCGATCGGTTCGAGCAGCAGCGACGGCGTCTCCGCCGTGCGCTCAAGCGCGGCGCGCGCGGCGAACTGGCCCGCGTCGGTCAGCGCAGCCTTGTCCATGTCGTCGCCTTCGCCCGGCAGCGCGCTGCCGGCGAGCGCGGCCAGATAGGCGGCGGCGACTTTCGGAGGAATTTTGACGGTGGAGGGGGTCGGCGTGTCCGTTTCCGGCGTATCGGACAAATTTTGAGACATAAAATGCAGCATCCCGAACCAAAGAGGGGGATCCCAGCCGACGATCGGCGGGGGTCCGTTCGCTGCCGCCCCCTATGCGCCTCTGGCGCGCGCGGCTCAAGGCCTCGTTCGCGTGACCGCGCAAAAATATTTCAATTTTGGGATTGTCTGTTACGTGAACGCTCTCAACGCAATCAGCCGCCGTGCGTGATCGGTACCGCCTTCTTCGCGAGCCTCGCCACCAACGCCGGATCGTCGGCCGCCTTGGCAACGATCCCGATATGACCGCCGGGCATTGCGCGCGCGATCAGCACGACAAATTCGGCATCGCCGGCGTCATGTTCGAGAATCAGCGCGGGATGCGCCGAACGCAGCGCGTCGAGCTTTTCGTCCTGCCGTTCGCCGACACTGTCCGGCTTACGCCGTGCGCGGGCATCCTTGACGAGCCCCTTGAGCCCGCCCGGATAGCGATCGAGATAGGACGCGAGTTCGCCGCGACCGACGCCTTCCTCTTTCGCATGGCCGAGCACGCACGCATATTCGGCAAGCCGCGTCTTGTCATAGCCCGCGCCGAAAACCAGTTTCACGATCGGCGTCATCGGCGCCCGATCCTGTGTCGCAAGCCCGGCATCGTCGAGCATCTCGGCGAACGCCTCGGGCTGCGCGTCCGCCGCGAGTGCGAAGTCCCACGCCTTGCCGACCGCCTGATATAGCGCGCCCCGGCTACGACTGTCGGCCGCGATCGCGCGCTCGGCGGTCTCGCGCGCAAGTGCAAGCCAGTCGGCCAATTCGGCGTCTGCGCCGGGGTCGGGCAGCACCTCGTCGCCTGGCACGTCTGCCGTCGCGTCGCTGTCGGCGGCCAACGCGGCAAAACCGGGGGCGGCGTCCGTGTCGACATCGTCGTCGAGATGCTCCGAATCGGGGCCGTCGGCCCATACAGGCACCGGTGCGGTCAACGGCGGCGCGCTGCGCAACGCCTGTTCGACCGAAAGCTGCAATTCCTCGGCCTGATCGGCGGGAACGGCTTCCTTCCAGTTTATGACACCCATAATGAAATCGATCGTGTCGTCATCGGACGAGAAGGGCAACAGGATGCCGCGATACATGATCGTGACGCCGCGATCGTTCACGAACTCGGCCTCGAACCCGATCGGCGCGCGATTGGCAATGATCTGGAGATAATGGTCGGTCAGCCGCGACAGCAGCGAACGCCCGGGAATCTGGCTGATATAATGGACATCCTCGTCGATCTGCGATTCGTCGCGCAGCCGGTCGCCGAGAAAGGCGAGCCCAGGATTCTCGATCCCCTGGGTAAAATCGAGCAGCACCGAATAGGGCCCGAAATCCGCGCTCTCCAGATCCAGATCCTCGACCGAGGGATAGGCGCGATCGGCCAGCAGCGACGCCCAGTAATTATAGGCGCGCACCTGCATCCGCCGTTCGTCGACGCCGACGGATGCGGGCGCATCGATCGCGCCATCCTCCTGGTCGTGGCTGCCCGAAAGCAGTCCGCGCATGCTGTCCATCATCTATCCCCAGTCGCAAACATCGGTAAATGTTATGCACCGGAACTGGTAAAAGCGGCGTAAACGATGGGCGGATTGGCTTGGGCGACCACCGGCCATGGCCGGCCCGCGCACGGCGGATACGGCGCCCGCCCTATTGTCCGGCAAAAGGCGGGATATGCAGGCCGTTTCACCAAAAATGCCCTTATTATGCATGCTGTATATTTTCCAAACTTCCATGCAATGTATAAGATTGGTCATTTAATTTATATATTACAGATACTTATATTATACCTTCATAAGGCTGACGTTTATCTCCATATGCACTTTGCATGGCGTTGGTTGTGCCTTTCATGGAGTCGAAGATGGTCAGCGGTGATATCGGCAACGAAAAGCTGCGCTGGATCCTGTGGTCCGGCTGGCACGGCAAATGCCCCGAATGCGGCAAGGGGCATATGTTCCGCTCGTGGCTGAAGCTCGCCGACCGCTGCGAAAATTGCGGGCTCGATTACAGCTTCGCCGCGCCCGACGACGGCCCCGCATTTTTCTCGCAATGCATCGTCGCCTTTCCGCTGACCTTCGTCGTCGTGTGGATGCAGATCGTGTACAGTCCTCCGCTCTGGGTCCATCTGGTCTTTTCGATCCCGATCATGGTCATCGGCTGCATCCTGCCGTTGCGCGCGATCAAGGGCTGGCTCGTCGCATCGCAATATGTGAACAAGGCGCAGGAATCGGGAACCGAGCATTTGTGGGCAAAGCTGAATGCCCGCGCGAAGGGCGAGGCGGACGAACGGCATGGCGGATAGCTGGGTTCCCGACATTACCGGCACCGCCGGCCCCAAATATAAGGCGGTGACCGCCGCCATCGCCGCCGCCGTCGCGCGCGGCGAGCTCGGCCACGGCGACCGCCTCCCGCCGCAGCGCGACCTTGCGCTGCGGCTCGGCATCGACCTCACGACCGTCACCAAGGCCTATGACCTTGCCCGCCAGCGCGGCTTGATCGTCGCGCGCGGCCGTGCCGGCAGCTTCGTCAGCGCCGACGCGCGAAGCGGCGCGGCCGCGACCGCGGCGCAAAGCGACATCGCGATGAACAGCCCGCCGGTCGCCGCCGACGGCGGGCTCCCCGACGCCATGGCGCGCGCGCTCGCCACGCTGACGCGGACCGGCGATCTCGCACGGCTTCATTATCAGCGTCCCGGCGGCGCGGCGGCGGACCGCGAGACCGGCGCCGCGCTGATGGCACGGACCGGCCTGGCGTCGGTGGCCGAACAGGTCATCGTCACCGCGGGCGGCCAGAACGGCCTGCATGCGATCGCCGCAACGATCCTGAAGCCGGGCGACCGCATCGCGTGTGGGCGTTATGTCTATCCGGGCTTCCGCGCGATCGCGCGGCGGATCGGAGCAACGCTCGTGCCGCTCGCGACGATGACCGCCGCCGCACTGGACGCGGCGCATGCCGCCGCCCCGCTGCGCGCGCTCTATGTCGTGCCGACGAACGATAATCCGACCACGAGGACGATAGCCGCCGCGGACCGGCAGGCGATCGCGGCGTGGGCTGAGGGCACGGGTGTCCGGATCATCGAGGACGATGCCTATGGCCTGCTGCCCGATGCGCCGCTTCCTGCCATCGCAAGCTTTGCGCCAGGCATCAGCTGGTATGTCGCCAGCATGGCGAAGATTATTTCGCCCGCGCTGCGCGTCGGCTTTGTCCGCGCGCCGGGCGTTGCCGAGGCGATGCAACTTGCCTCGTGCCAGCATGAAAGCGCGGTGATGGCGCCGCCGCTCAATGTCGCGATGGTCTCGCTATGGCTCGCCGACGGTAGTTTCGACCGGCTGGTCGATGCGGTCCGAAAGGAAGCCGGCTGGCGGCAGAAATTGGCGCAC
The DNA here is from genome assembly GCA_023424275.1 of Pseudomonadota bacterium. Classification (GTDB taxonomy): domain Bacteria; phylum Pseudomonadota; class Alphaproteobacteria; order Sphingomonadales; family Sphingomonadaceae; genus Sphingopyxis. The sequence continues at coordinate 4,624 of JAFAED010000479.1, forward strand.
AGCGTGCTCGGCGACGGCCGTCATGCGTCGCACCCAGAGGGCTATCATCTGTGGCTGCCGCTGGCGGACGACAGCCAATCCGACATGCTCGCCGCCGCGCTCGCACTCGACGGGCTGTCGGCGGTGGCGTCGGACCATTTCGCAGTTGCCGAGGATGCGCCGAGGGCGCTGCGCATCTCGCTCGGCGGCACGATCGACCGCCGCGCGCTGTCACGCGCGCTGCACCGACTCGCCGCCGGGCTCTGGTCGCCCGGCGGTGCGGTGAGCAACATCGTCTAGCGCCGGCTCATTTTGCAGGCTGGAGGCGGATCGCCGCGCCGCCACCGGGGGCCAGCCACAATTTATATGTATCGCCGCGCTTCACCCTGACCGTCTCATAGGCGATCTTGTGCCGCGCGTCGGTCAAATAGGTCGCGCCCTCGCCGTCCTTCCAGACCGTCGCGGTATAGCTTTTGTCCGCATCGAGGAAATCGAAGTTCAGCGTCAGCGTCCGTTCGGTGGCGTCATTGACCCCGCCGACATACCAGTCGGCGCTATTGCGGTCCTTGCGCGCGAAGATCGCATAATCACCGACCTCGCCCGCGATGAGCTTGCTGTCGGCCCAGTCGGCAGGGACCTGTTTGATAAATTCCAGCTCGCGCGGATATTTCTCCAGATTCTCGATGAAATCGGCGGCCATCTGGATCGGCGAATAGAGGGCGAGATAGAGCCCGAGCTGCTTCGCGAGCGTCGAGGCGAGCGGCGCCTTGTTCGCGCCCTCGAGGCTCAGAACGCCCGGGGTGAAGTCCATCGGGCCGGACAGCATGCGCGTATAGACGAGCGTCGGTTCATGGTCGGGGCCATTCGCGAAGGCACCCCAGGCATTATATTCCATGCCGCGTGCGCCCTCGCGCGCGACCCAGTTCGGATAGGTGCGGCGGAGGCCGGTAAACTTGATCGGTTCGTGCGGATTGACCGCGACATGATATTTGGCGG
>JAFAED010000336.1 GCA_023424275.1 Pseudomonadota bacterium
CAGCGCGCGGCCGAGCGGCTGGAGCGTTTCGAGCATTTTCCTCATCACCGTGTCTCCTCGAACGCCCGGGCGAGCGCGCGAACTTCGGCCGCCGACTTGCATTGCAGCGCCAGTCCGGCATGCGCGCGCGCCTCGACCAGCGTCAGGCCGCGCACGATCTGCTTCGCCTCGGCGATGAAGCCGGGCACCGCCGACAATTCGGTGATACCGAGCCCGACCAGAATCGGCAGCGCCGCTGGATCGGAGGCGAGGCCCCCGCACACGCCGACCCAGCGCCCGTGGATGGCGGCAAGGCGGCACGTCTCGCCGATCATGCGCAGCACGGCGGGGTGCATCGCATCGACCCCGAAGGCGACGGCCGGATTGCCGCGATCCATCGCGAGAATATATTGGGTGAGATCGTTGGTGCCGATCGACAGGAAATCGGCTTCGGCGGCAAGCAGGTCGGCGGTCATCGCGGCCGCCGGGGTTTCGACCATCACGCCGACCTCGACCGGACCGGAAATCCCCATCTCGCCGCGCAGCCGGTCGACCAGCGTACGCACCCGCCGCAGTTCGTCGATGCTCGCTATCATCGGGATCATGATCTTGCACTGGCCCGCGGGCGTCACGCGCAGGATCGCGCGAAGCTGCGTCTCGAGCAGGTCGGGCCGGGCGAGGGCCACACGGATGCCCCGCTGGCCGAGCGCCGGATTTTCCTCGGGATCGATCGGGATATAGGCGGCGGGCTTGTCGCCGCCGATGTCGAGCAGGCGAATGATGACGGGTTTGCCGGGAAGCGCGTCGGCGATGGCCTGATAGGCGGCGAACTGCTCGTCTTCCGACGGCGCGGTCTCGCGATCCAGAAACAGGAATTCGCTGCGGACGAGACCCGATCCCTCGGCACCCTGCGCTTCGGCGGTCGCCGCGTCTTCGGCCGTGCCGATGTTGGCGAAAATCTCGATCCGCGTGCCGTCGGCGCTGTGGCAGGCGTCCTTTGCCGCCGCCTGTGCCGCCGCGCGCCGCGCGTCCCGCTTCGCAAGGCGTGCCGAAAAGGCATCGCCGTCGCCCGCCGAAGGGTGCGGCGTCAGATGGCCCAGTTCGGCGTCGAGCAACAGCGGCGTGCCGTCAGCGATCGGGTCCAGCGCATCGCCCATCGCGACAAGCGCCGGAAGCCCCATGCCCGCGCACAGGATCGCTACATGCGAGGTCGGTCCGCCGCGCGCAAGGCAGATGCCGGCGGGACCGGCCGCGGCCAATGTGACCAGTTGTGACGGGAGGAGGTCGTCCGCGACCAGGATCGCGCCGGCCGGGATTGTCGCGGCGTCGGGCGATGCCCCCGCCAATGTCGAGAGCAATTGCCGTTCGATATCGACCAGGTCGTCGATACGCTCGATCAGATGGGCATTGCCCGTTGCACGGATCGCATCGATCTGGTCGTGGATGGCGCCGCGCCAGGCAAATCCTGCGCTTCGTCCATCGGCAATGCGCTTCTCGGCACCGGCGAGCAGTTCGGGATCGTCGATCAACGCGAGATGCGCCTGCATCACGGCCGCAACGCTTCCGTCAGCCCCTTCCGCGCGCGATGCGATCCGGCCGCGCACATCGTTCCGCGCGGCAATCAGTGCGGCGCGTTCCTCGGTCGCACCGGTGCCTTCGCGCGCTACGGCGATTTCGGTCTGTCGCAACCGTGCGGCCGGACCCATCGCAAGGCCTGGCGAGGCGATCACGCCGCCGATCTGGCCGGCTTGCAGCGACGGCGAGACGACGACCGGGGGTGGGGACGACGCCGTGGTCTTGCCTTCGCCCATATCGGTCGAGAGCAAGCCGACGATCGCGGCAAGCGCTGCCTCGGCATCGCCGCCGCGCGCTTGCACCACCACCTGATCGCCGAACGCGGTGCCGAGCGCAAGCAACGCGACGGTGCTGCGAGCATCGCCGCGCTTGTCGCCGTTCAGCAGATGGACTTCGGCTTCAAAGCCGCGTGCGGTTTCGCCGATCCGTGCCGCGGGCCGCGCATGGATGCCGTGCGGCAGCGAAAGCGTCACCGTCTGCTCGACCACCGTACCGTCGTCCGATCGGCGTCGCGCTTCCGCCTGTACCGGCACCAGTGTCATCAGCGCTTCGCACGCTCCGACCGTGCAATCGCTCGTGCGGCGGCTGATCGCAAAAGCTTCGGCATTGGTCACGATGACCGGCGTAATCAGGCTGGTCGCGGCCAGCGCCACCGTGTCGAGATCGAAACGGATCAGTGGATCGCCGCGCGATACTATGTCGCCGGTCGCAACAAGCGGCGTGAAGCCTTCACCCTTCAGCATCACCGTATCGAGCCCGATGTGGATCAGGATTTCGGCGCCCTCTGCGCTGCGTAGCGAAATCGCGTGACCCGCGTCGTGCAACGTCACGACTTCGCCGTCGAACGGCGCCACGACCGTGTCGTCGAGCGGCTGGATCGCGACGCCATCGCCCATCATGCGTTGGGCAAAGACCGGATCCGGCACGCTGTCCAGCGTCGTCGCCCATCCCCTGAGCGGCGAGGTGATGATCAGGCTCATCGGCTTAATCCCCAAAACTTCTGCCGCTTTTCATGCGGCTTGTGTGTCATTGCGCCGCTTGGACCAGGTCCGGCGCGGGTTTCGTCATATCCTGTCCGCCTATCCAGGTCGCGCGCGGTGCGAGCCCTGCATCGAGCCAGACCCAGTCGGCGCGCTGGCCTGGGGCAATCGCGCCGATGCGATCCTCGATCGACAGGAAGGCAGCGGGCGTCGCGCTCGCCATCGTCGACACCTCGGGGACGGAAAGGCCCGTAACCTCGACGGTCTTGCGCAGCGCCGACGCCATGTCGAGATGGGTGCCGGCAAGCGTGCCGTCCTCGAAAATGCAGACGCCGTCCTTCACTGCGATCCGCTTGCCCTGCAGCGTGAATTCGCTGACATTTGTGCCCACGCTCGGCATCGCGTCGGTGACCAGCATGATGCGGTCCTTGCCCTTCGCGCGGATCGCGAGCCGGACGACGGCGGGATGCAGGTGCACATCGTCGACGATCAGCCCGCACCAGGTGTCCGAATCGAACGCCGCGCCGACCGCCCCCGGATTGCGGTGATGTAGCGGCGACATCGCGTTGAACAGATGGGTAAAGCCAGTGAGACCCGCGGCGATCGCGCGCCGCGCTTCGTCATAGGTCGCGTCGCTATGTCCCGCGCTGACGATTACGCCATGGCGGACGAGCGTGCGGATATCTTCTTCGTCGCACAGTTCGGGCGCGAGCGTCAGCATCACGCGCCCGCGATGCGGCGCGATCAACGTCGCCAATATGTCGGCATCGAGGCGTCGAATGCGATGCGCTTCGTGAATGCCGCGCTTTACCTCGTTGATGAAGGGCCCCTCGATATGGATGCCGACGACACCCGGCACGCCCTGTTCGATAGCGGCGTCGACGGCGTTGAGTGCGGCCGCGATTTGTGCCGGCGTATCGCTGATCAGGGTCGGCAGGAACGCCGTCGTGCCGAACCGCGCATGCGCTGCGCCGATCGCCGCGATCGCCGCGACATCGACCTGGTCGTTGAACAGCACGCCCCCGCCGCCATTGACCTGCGTGTCGACGAAGCCGGGCAGCAGCCACCCGCCGTCCAGATCGATCTCGCGATCTGCCGCCGCGTCGCTCGCGGGCGAAACGGCGGAAACGATGCCGTCGGCGATGGCGATATCGACGGCGCCGACGGCACCGGTCGGCAGCGCGACCCGCCCGTTGTGGAAACGAAAGATCATAGCGTCTCGGTAACCTTGTTGAGATGCGGAGGCGAGTCGGGGTTGTGGCCCCGCGCCAGCGCCAGCGCGCTCGCCATGCGATAAAAGCTCTGGATCATCAGGATCGGCTCGATCGCCGGATGGGCCGCCATGGCGGGCAGGTCGCCGCCCTCGGGATCGGCGAGCAGGACGGTCGCGCCGCGCCCGCGAAATTCGTCGGCGACGTCGCGCACACCGGCGGCGGCGCGGTCGGTGCCGCCGAATGCAAGGACATGAAAGGCATCGCCGACGATCGCCATCGGGCCGTGGCGGACTTCGGCCGAGCTGAAGCTTTCGGCATGGAGCCCCGACGTCTCCTTGAATTTGAGCGCGGCTTCCTGCGCTGCGCCCAGCCCGTAACCGCGCCCGAGGACGAACAGGTTCGTCGCGTCCCGGAAGGCGGTGACGGCAGGCGACCAGTCGAGCGCAAAGGCCTCGGTGAGCCGGCCGGGCAGGGCGGTCAGCGCGGCGTCGAGCGCGCCATCCTCGGCCCATGCTGCGACGAGCGCGGCGATCGCGGCGAGCGAGGCGATATAGGATTTCGTCGCCGCGACCGATCGTTCGACGCCGGCCGAAAGCGGGATGACCACATCGGCAAGCCCCGCGAGCGGCGAACCGTCGGCGTTGACCAGCGCGACGACGAACGCACCGGCTTCGCGCTGCTGTTCGACCGCGGCGAGCAGGTCGGGGCTTTTGCCCGACTGCGACACGGCGAGGCACAGGCGGTTCCCCGCCACGGCGGGGGCATCATAGAGCGATGCGATCGACAATGCTGCCGATGCGGTCGGTGTCCCGGTCATCGTCTCGATCAGATATTTGGCGTAGGTCGCGGCATGGTCCGACGATCCGCGCGCACAAGTCACGACCGCTGCTGGCGGCGATGCACGCAGCCGCCGGCCGATCGCGGCAAAGGCTTCGCGATTCGCGGCCAGCATCGCCGCGACCGCCGTCGCCGCTTCGCCCGCTTCCTGCTCCATCAGCGTCTCTCGTCCGTCTACTGCGGCGTTCGGCGTCATTCATCTGTCTCCGGATCGGACGACGTAGCGGCATCCGATGTATTGGTACTATATAGGTTATATATGTCTCATCAAGAGGTATGTTCGGACGATCAGATTTTGATGATCCATCCCTTGCGGCGCAGCCATTCCATCGCGCCCCAGATCAGCAGCATGTAGAGAATGATCGGCAGCAGCGAGGCGACCGGATCGCCGATTGCCTCGCGCAATGCGCGGAACGGCAGCAGAAGCAGGTCCCATGTGACCACGCCTGCGGTCACCTGATGCAGCGTATAGGCCGCGATGGCGTTGGCTCCGAACGCCAGCATCGCGGTCGCGGCGATGCCGGGTTTGCGGTCTTCGCGATCGAGCCGATGGTGGAGCAGGGCGAGGGCCAGCACCGTGATGCCGCTCGTCACAAGTACGAAGCTGCTCGACCAGATATCCTTGACGATCGGGAAGGACAGGCTCCAGATGCCGCCCACTGCGAGCATTGCGGCGCCGATGACGGCGAGTTGGCGCGCCGCCGAACCCTGGCGACGGATCAGCAATTCGCCGACTGCAACGCCGATCAGGCCCTGCGCGATGGCCGGCAAGGTGCCGAGGATTCCTTCGGG
>JAFAED010000348.1 GCA_023424275.1 Pseudomonadota bacterium
TCCGGGACCAATCCCGCCGCCTTCATGCAGCCAAGCGCCGCCGAAATATTCGGATCGTGGCACTGGCCGCTGGTCAGCTGCGTCACCTGCATCGCGAATTCGAGGTCGACGAGCCCCCCCGGTCCGCCCTTGATGTCGAGCGCGCCCTTTGCGGGCTTGTGCGCCGCGATCTTGTCGCGCATTTCGGCGGCGTCGGCCGCGAGCTTCGCCGGATCGCGTGAAATCGCGAGCAGCTCGTCGATGGTGGCCTGCACCGCCGCCTTCGCCGCATCGGAGCCATAGACCGGCCGCGCGCGGAGCAGCGCCATATGCTCCCACGTCCACGCCTCTTCGCGCTGATAGCGTTCGAAGCTGTCGAGCGTGACGACCAGCGGCCCCTGCGCGCCTTGCGGACGCAACCGCGTATCGACGTCATAAAGCTTGCCTGCGGCGGTCGGCACCGACATCGCCGCAGTCACGCGCTGTGCAAGTCGGTTGTAATAAGTCGTCGCGCCGAGCGGCCGCGGCCCGTCGGATTCGGCAAGATGGTCGCCGGTGAAAAGATAGATGAGGTCGAGGTCGGAGGCGTGCGTCAGCGCCCTGCCCCCCAGCCGCCCGAGCGCGAGCACGACCAGTTCGCTATCGGCGATCCGGCCGTGCGCCTGCACGAATTCGGCGACCGTCGCATCGGCCAGCAATTGCAACGCCGCCTCGGCGAGTTCGGAATAGCCGCACGCGATCGTGAGCGGGTCGGTGGCGCCGGCAATCAACTGCACGCCATAGGCAAAGCGCCGTTCGCCGACACGGTCGCGGACGCGGTCGAGCAGCCTTTCATAGTCGAGACCCGCAAGGCCGGCCTCCCATTCGGCGAGCAGGTCGGCCTTGGTCGCAGGCGCCTCGAACGCCCGCTTGTCGATCAGCCCTTCGATCAGTTCGACGCGCGCAGCGAGCGCGTCGGCCAGCGTCGGCGCGAGCGACAGGGTGCGCGTCGCGATCTTCGCCAGTTCGGGCTGCGCGGCTAGCAGGTGGAAAAAATTGATCGCGCTCGGCAGGCCGGCGACGAGCTTGTCGAAGCGCGTCAGCGTCGCTTGCGGATCGGGCGCCGCGCCGAGTGCCCTGACCAGTTCGGGCAGCATGGTTTCGAGCGCGTCGAGCGCCGCCGGGCTGCGTAGCGCGCGTAGCTTGCCGCCGCGCCATTCGGCGATGGTGCGAAGCGCCGCATCGGGCGGGTCGAAGCCCGCCTCGATCAGCTGCGCGGAGAGGCTACCCTCGTCGCGCGGCAGGCCGGTCGTTACCGCACGCTCGGCGACGAGCCGGTCGTAGCAGCTGCCGACGTCGGTCACGACGGGTTCGAGCGCCGCGAGCAACGCCGCGCCGTCGGCTTCACCGTCGAGCCGTGCGACGCAATCGAGCGCCGCCTCCTGCGTCGGCAGGCTGTGCGTCTGCTGATCCTCGATCATCTGGAGCCGGTGCTCGATCCGGCGGAGCGTCGCATAATGGCCCGAAAGCCGGGTGGCGACATCGGGTTCGATCCGCCCTGCCGCGGCGAGCGCCGCGAGCGCGTCGACCGTCGCGGGAACGCGCAGCGACGGATCGCGCCCCCCATAGATGAGCTGGTGAACCTGCGCGAAAAATTCGATTTCGCGGATGCCGCCGCGTCCGCGCTTGAGGTCGAACCCCGGCCCGAACGCCTGCCCCTGTGCGAAATGATCGCGGATCCGGTCACTCATCGCGCCGATTTCCTTGAGTTGCCGGAAATCGAGGCTGCGGCGCCAGATGAAGGGCTGGATCGCCGCGAGGAAATTTTCGCCGAGCGCGCGGTCGCCCGCCGATGCGCGGCTGCGAATGAAGGCAGCCTGTTCCCACGCCAGCGCCTCCGATTCATAATAGGAGATCGCGGCGCTTTCCGGGAGCACGATCGGCGTCACCTCGGGGTGCGGACGCAGGCGCAGGTCGACGCGCAGCACATGCCCGTCGCCGGTGCGCGCCGACAGAATTTCCGTCATCCGCCGCGCGATCCGTACCGCCGCCTCGCCCGGATCGTCGCGCGAGCGGCGCGGCAGCGTTTCGGGATCGAAGATCAGGATCGGGTCGATGTCGGACGAATAATTGAGCTCATGGCTGCCGAGCTTGCCAAGCGCGATCACCGACAGGCCGCGCGGCTCCTCATCCGGAACGCGTTCGGCAAAGGCTGCCGCAAGTGCCGCGTCGCACGCCCGATCGGCGAAAGTGGAGAGCAGCCGCGTCGTCGTGGCGACGTCATGCTCGCCCGACAGGTCGCCGAGCGCGAGGAGCAATGCCATCCGCCCGCGCCACTGGCGCAGCGCCCGCATGATATCGTCGTCGACCGACGGCGCTTTCACCGCCGCGAGCGCGGCGTCGGTACCGTCAACCAGAAAACGGTCGACGTCGTCAGCGTTTAGAACCGCGAGGCGCGCCAGAAACGGCGCATGTTCGTTGATCCGGTCGAATGCTGACTGGCGGCTGGATGCATCGAGGGTAGCCATCGCCCCGCCCTATCACCCGCGCGGCGGCGTGTGGCAAGGGCGCGGGAGCGAAACGCCGTTCGGCGTCAGGCCGGGATCGTCGATTCGTCGAAAAATAGCACCTGCGAGATCGCGGCACGGAGCGTCGCGGGTTGGTATGGCTTGGTGAGCAGGAACGCCGGTTCGGGCCGGTCGCCTGTCAGGAGGCGCTCCGGAAAGGCGGTGATGAAGATGACGGGCACCTTCAGGTCGGTCAGGATTTCCTGCACGGCCTCGATCCCCGAACTATTGTCGGCGAGCTGGATGTCGGCAAGGACGAGGCCGGGCTGGTGCTTCTGTGCCTCGTCGACCGCTTCGCGATGCGTCGTCGCGACGCCCACGACCTCATGACCGAGTTCGCGGACGATCATTTCGATGTCCATCGCGATAATGGGTTCGTCCTCGATGATCAGGATGCGCGCGCGCGTCTGGCGGTCGATCTCGTCGGTCGCGTCGGAAATCAACGCGCGCACCGCTTCGGCATCACGGCCGATGATGCGCCCGGTATCTTCAAAGCTGAACCCCTCGACCGCTGTGAGCAGCAATGCCTGCCGCGCGAGCGACGGAATGCGGCGCAGGCGCGCGTCGGCAATCGTGATATCGCTGAGCACCGCCTCCTCGCTCGCGACCGCTTGTTCGGACATGAGCCCGAAATTGTCGTGGACCAGACGATACAGCTGGATGCGCAGATCGCTGCCCGTGTCGACCGCGCCCGGATTCGCAACCAGCGTTTCGAGCAGTCGCGCGACCAGGGCGTCGCCATTTTTCTGGCTCCCGGAAATGGACCGGCCATAGCGCCGCAGATAGGGAAGATGCGGTGCAACCGACTGACCCAATGACATATTTTACCTCCTGATAGCGGCGAAATCGGGACGGACCCGTCCGGAAAAGGGACAAATTTGCCGCGCCTCCCCGTCCGCGTCCGATATATTTCGACGTTAGGGAACGATTTAGCCGCAAATTAGTTTCATGGGGAAGAAACAAACGCGCCATTGCTCTTTGGTGTACGCGCGGTTAGCAAAAGGTCCCATGCTCAGCGGAAGCTTTGATAATGTCGCCTAAGACCGGTGCGCCGCGCGGCGGGACTCCCGGCAAGGATGCAGAGAAAAAAACGCCTGCCAAGGGGCAGGACGTGAACGGTGCTTTGCGCCGTGCTTATGAATCCACGGTCGACGAAACGATCCCGCAATCGCTTCTGGATTTGTTGAGCAAACTCGATTGATTCAGCGCCGATAGCGCGCTTCGAAATCGCTCTGGAACGCAGCGAAGCGGCCGGCGGCGATCGCGTCGCGCATTGCCTGCATCAAATCCTGATAAAAATGCAGGTTATGCTGCGTCATCAGCATCGCCCCGAGCATTTCGTTCGAGCGGACGAGATGATGGAGATAGGCGCGCGACCATGTGGAGCACACCGGACAGCCGCATTGCGAATCGAGCGGCGCCTGGTCCTCCGCGAATTTCGCGTTGCGAATGTTGATCGGCCCGTCCCAGGTAAAGGCCTGCCCGTTGCGACCCGACCTTGTCGGCAGCACGCAATCGAACATGTCGACCCCGCGCGCAACCGCGCCAACCAGATCATCGGGTTTGCCGACCCCCATCAGGTAACGCGGCTTGTCCGCGGGAAGCTGCCCCGGCGCATAATCCAGTACGCCGAACATCGCCGCCTGTCCTTCGCCCACCGCAAGTCCGCCGATCGCATAGCCGTCGAAACCGATGTCGCTCAGCGCTGCGGCGGAACGTGCGCGCAACTTTTCATCGAGCGAGCCCTGCTGGATACCGAACAATGCCGAGCGCGCCGCATGCTCCTCGCCCGCGTCGAAGCCCGCGCGGCTGCGCGCGGCCCAGCGCATCGAGCGCTCCATGCTCGCTTCGGCACGCTTGGCATCGACGCCATTCGGCGGGCATTCGTCGAACGCCATCACGATGTCGCTGCCGAGCAAGCGCTGGATTTCCATCGATCGTTCGGGGGTGAGCATATGCCGCGAGCCGTCGAGATGGCTCTTGAACGCAACGCCCTCCTCGCTCTGCTTGGTCAGCGCCGACAGGCTCATCACCTGATAGCCGCCGCTGTCGGTGAGGATCGGCCGGTCCCAGCCCATGAATTTGTGAAGCCCGCCCAGCCGCGCCATCCGCTCTGCGGTCGGACGCAACATCAGATGATAGGTGTTACCAAGGATGATGTCGGCGCCAGTGGCGCGTACTTCGGCGGGGCGCATCGCCTTGACCGTCGCGGCGGTGCCGACGGGCATGAAGGCTGGCGTGCGGATTTCACCGCGCTGCATGCGGATCACGCCCGTGCGCGCAGCGCCGTCGGTCGCGGCGACCCGAAAGGCGAATCTGTCAGTCATGGCGCGCGCCTATGGCGGGGGGCTCGGGAAAAGTCGAGGCCGCGAAGCTCCTCCCTGTCGCGAAGTGATGGGGAGGTGGCAGCGCGAAGCGCTGACGGAGGGGCAATTGCGCAACGTTGCAGCCCCTCCACCACCGCTTGCGGCGGCGGTCCCCCTCCCCACGACTTCGCCGCAGGGAGGATTGGCCGTCAAGCCTTCGCGTGCTCGCTCGACGGCTCTTCCTCGGCCGCCTTTGCCTTTTCCTTTGGTTTTTCCTTCTCGAATATCTTGATCAGCTCGCGCTTCTTTGCCTCCGACAGCCCCTTTTCGGCCTCCGGGAACATCTCTTCCTCTTCCTCGTCGATATGATGGAGATAGCGTTCCTTCATCGTGCGAAAGCGCGTCAGCCAGCCGGTCGACGAAAAATCCATCTCATATAATTCGGTCAGGAAATCCTCGATTTCCTTATGCTCGGCGACGCTATGTTGGGCTTCGTCGCGCAAATCGGGGTTCGCCAGCATCGTCGCATAGAGTGACATTTCCTCGGACGCCGCATGCGCGGTCACTTCGACGCGAAAGGCTTCGAAGAGATAACGCCGCTCGTCGCTGTCGCCGTGCGTCGCGTCGATTCGGTCGAGAAGCTCGCGGTGGCGGTCGTGGTCAGCCTTCAGTCGGGCAAAAATTTCGGTCTGGGTCATATCGGTCTCCGTCCTTGGCGGTCGAAGACAAAACGAGTCGGTGCGCGCAGGGTTCCGGCGTCAGGCCGCCTTCCAGTCGCTCGTCGTCGTGAAGGACGGAAGCGCAAGGGCGCTGTTCGTCTGCTGCGCCGCCGCCGCGATCAGATAGGGCGAGACGCGATGGCGCGTGCACAGCCCGCCATTGCCGTCGCTGACCATCGTCTGTTCGAATTCGACGCCCTGCTGATGCTTCATCGACCGGCGCACGGTCGCGGTGACAAGCTGCCCTTCGCCGAAGTCGATGACGAAGCGCGTCC
>JAFAED010000406.1 GCA_023424275.1 Pseudomonadota bacterium
TGACGCGCTCCGCGACCAGATAGCGGGTAAATTCGAAACCTTCGGCGTGCTTCGCCAGCAGGCATGCCTCGACCCGGCAGCGGATCATCCACTCGTGATGCGGCTGCGCCATATTCCGGCGACGCCCGCCGACGTCGACCGGCTGTTCGACAGCGCCAACGTCGTCGTGACGACGATGCAGATCGCGGGCCGCGCCGAGGCCGACGTGCAGGAGCGAATGGCCGACCGGGCGTCCGCGCTCTTTATCGACGAAGCCCATCACATCGGCGCGCCCACATGGGCAAGGTTTCGGGGCCTGTTCGCCGACCGCGAGCCGCCCTTGCCAATCGTGCAATTCACCGCGACCCCGTTCCGCGAGGATGGACGGCGCGTCGACGGCGAGTTCATCTACACCTACCCGCTCCGCAAGGCCCAGCAGGAGAATTACTTCAAGCCGATCCGCTTCGAGGCCGTATGCGGTCTCGACCAGGCCGACGCCGACCTCGCGATCGCCGAGAAGCTCGGCGAGATACTGTCAGCCGATCTCGAGGCAGGCCTGAACCACCTGGCGATGGCGCGCTGCACGACGATCGAACGGGCAAAGGCGCTTCACAAGCTGTATTGGACGCTCTTCCCGCAATATAGCCCGGTCATCGTCCACAGTCAGCAGGCGGCGAGCGAGCGACGCAAGAATCTGGGGGCGCTCATGCGCTTCGATAGCCGCATCATCATCTGCGTCGACATGCTCGGCGAAGGCTTCGATCTACCCGAGCTCAAGATCGCCGGATTGCATGACCCGCATCGCAGCGTTGCCGTCACGATCCAGTTCGTCGGCCGTTTCACGCGGCAGGATCCCCGGCTCGGCGACGCGACGGTCATCGCCAATACGGGGCCCGACGACATCGATCGCTCGCTGGCGAAGCTCTATGCCGAGGATGCCGACTGGAATGTCCTCGTGGAGGCGCTCAGCAGCGCGCGGATCGACCGGCAGGTCAAGCGCTCCGAGATGTTCAAGGGATTCACCGGCAATCTGAACGACATCCCGCTGCAAACGCTCGACCCGAAAATGAACGCGATGGTATACCGGGTCGCCTGCGACAATTGGGAACCGCTCCGCGCCGAGGACATGTACCAGCCCGGCGTCTACCTGGGTATGAAAGTCAATCCGCACCGCAACGTCGCCATTTTCGTTACGCGCACCGAGGAGCAGGCGCGCTGGACGAGTGCCCATCATGCCATCAATGTGATCTGGGACCTCACGATGCTGCATTGGGATCCCATCAAGCAGCTTCTCTACATCAGCAGTTCTGCCAAGGGCCCCTACGACCGGCTGGCGCGTCTCGTCTGCGGGGAAGCCGCGCGCCGCATCGAAGGCGAAGAGGTATTTCGCTCGCTCCAGGGCTTCAAGCGGCTGATCTTGCGCAATCTCGGTCTCACGCACCACCAGGGGCGGGGCGTTCGTTATTCCATGTATATGGGGGTCGACGTCGCCGAGGGGCTCGCCAGCGCGAAATCCCAATCTCGGATCAAGAATAACGCGTTCGCGACCGGTTTTCTCGACGGCGCGCCAACGACACGCGGCTGCTCGGCGAAGGGCAAATTCTGGTCGCTCACGCCCGTCAACGACCTTTCGGACTGGGTCGAGTGGTGTGCGGCGATTGGCGCGAAGATAAGCGATCCGGGTATCACGACCGACGAGGTCTTCAAGAGTGCGATGCGGCCGCGCCAAATCGACAAGCGTCCCGCCGTGCCCGCGGTTGCCATTCATTGGCCGGAGTCGCTGCAGATGCAGATAGAGGACCGGGTCGAGATCAGTTTCGGCGATCGCGCCGTTCTCCTGACCGAATGCGACATCGCGCTCGTCGGCCACGATAGCGAAGCGCCACTGCGCTTTTCGGTTTCGAGTGAGAGTGCCGCGGCCGAGTTCGAGATCCTTTTCGCGGATGGCGGGGCGCGCTATCCGCAAATGAGCGGCGACAAGGCGACGATCAAGGTCGCCGGCAAGATGAAGACGCTTTCGGAAAGCTTCGCCGACGATTCGCCGCAGATCGATTTCGGCGACGGCTCACTCCTTATCTACAGTCATCTCTATTCGATGCCCGACGGCGAAATGCTTCCGCCCTATCCGGCAGACCGGATCGAAGCCTGGGACTGGAGCGGCACGAATATTCGCGTCGAGTCCCAAGGGCCGGCGAAGCGCGCAGACTCGGTCCAACGCCAGGTCATCGACCGTTTGCTAGGCGAAAGCGGGGACTATGACGTGATTTTCGACGACGACGGCAAGGGGGAGATTGCCGACGTCGTGACCTTTCGCATCACCGAAGGGCTGGTCCAGGTCACGCTTTACCACTGCAAATACTCGGGCGCGGACACGCCCGGTGCCCGGCTCGCCGATCTCTACGAAGTTTGCGGACAGGCGCAAAAGTCGGCGCGCTGGCGCGACCGTCCGAACCGGATGTTCACGCACATGCTGAAGCGGGAAAAGCTTCGCCTCGACAAGGGGCAGTCGACCCGCTTCGAGCTCGGCAAGGCGGCCGACATCAAGCGGCTGAAATCGATGTGGCACGACTACCGGTTCGAGTTCGACGTCAAGATCGTGCAGCCCGGACTCTCGCGCAGTGCGGTCACCGTGGAAGGCCTGCACCTGCTCGCCGGTGTCGAGACCTATCTGCTCGAAACCCGGGCCATGCCGTTGCGCGTGATCGGAAGTGCATGACCCTAGGTCTCGACGAAACCATCCAGCGCATTCTCATCTCGACGACGAGCCGGTTCTTCGGCGCCTATGAGGGCGAAGACGTCGCGGTCGACCATGCCTGGCCGTCGATGAACGACCAAAGCGGCGCGCTGCGGTGGGAGCCTTCGCCGATTTCGCGCTCGACCTACATGCTGTCCTTCCGCACCGAGCCGCTCGTCAAGAAGCCCGGTGTCGTGATCCCGAACTATGAATATGTCGGCGATGTCGTCGCCGCCGCAATGGCCGTGCTGTTCGGCAAGCGGACCGACAACCTCGGAGCCGTCGAAATGACCGGGCGCTTCGTCATGCCGCGAACCGGCGACATGCCGTGGGTCTCGCATCCCGAGCTCGCCTTCAACAGCCATGCCGTGCGCGCGAATTTCCCGATCCCGCTGAACCTGGTCGAGCTTCGGCGGCTGCGCCCTATCCTCGAAGAAAATGAGTTAGACGAGGATCATGCCGCCGCCATTCGCGCCTTTCACGGCGCGGCGCGCTTTTATCAACGCGCGCTGCAGGCCGCCGAGCGCGATCCCGAGGTCGGATATCTGCACCTGATCACGTGCGGCGAGATCCTGTCGAACGCGCAGGTGATCGAGCCCGACACATTGCTAGACGACGCCGCCCGCGCCCTGCTCGGCCGTATCGAGACCGAGATGGCGGAAGGCCGGAAGGCGTCGGCTTTCGTGCGAGGCCGGCTTCGCCAGATCAAGCGGCGGTATCTCGCCACCTTCGAACGATTGATCGACGCAAGCTTTTTCGAGCGGGGGGAGGCCAAGGAAGCGTATGAAGAGCTACGCGTCGGCGATTTCGCGCGGGCGATGAGCGCCGCCTATGACCTGCGCAGCCGGTTCGTGCACACCGGCGTGGCGTTCGGGCATTGGATCGCGCCGCGGCGCGGCAATGCGGCGCGGCAGGTCGGCAAGCCGGTCGTAGAAGACAAGGAAATGAGCGCCATCCTCGAACGTGCACCGACCTTCGCCGGGCTCGAACGTATCACCCGCTACGCGCTGCTGCGCTTTGGCGAGACGATCGGCATCGATCTGGAAATCTTGCCTCCAGCAGAATAGCGCCGAGGACCGCGCGCCAGCACCGGCCCTCAACGCTTGATGAAGAATATGGACGAAGCCCTTGGTACGGCTTCCAATTCATGGGATGCCCGCACCGATCGACGCGGACGCTGCGCCGAAACCAGCGCCATTCCGGGGCTGGCCGCCCTCCCAGGCGGCGCCTGCGTCACCGCCGCGAGATAGGCGCGGGTCTCGGCAGGTAAGCTTCCTCGCCCGGCGAGCACCGCCGCGTAGCGCGCCGGCCCCGCATTATAGGCGGCGAACAGGCCCGGATATCCGAAGCGATCGTGCATCAACCGCAGATAGAGCGTGCCCGCCAATATATTGTCGCGCGGCGCGTGCGGGTCGTTTCCGAGTCCGAGCCGCGCCCGCATGTCGGCCCAGGTGCCGGGCATCAGCTGCATCAGTCCCATCGCACCCGCCGAGCTCTCGATCGCCCGCCCGCCCAGGGTCAACCGCCCGCCGCTTTCGGCTCGCATCACGCGCTCGATCCAGTCGGCAGGGACATCGAAACGCGCGGAGGCCTCTGCGACATAGGGCCGCCAGCGCGCAACCGGATCGGCCGAGGCCGACGCACCCCAGCAGACAAAAACAACAATACAAAGGAAAGCCCTCAGCGCCGCCACAACAGCACCGCCTCGCCCACGACATCCTCGACCCGGCTCACCCCGAAA
>JAFAED010000428.1 GCA_023424275.1 Pseudomonadota bacterium
CGCCCACCCCCTGCGCGTGATTGCCAGAACAGGGTTAATGACCGCTTACCGCAGCATCGCGCGACGCCCGCGTCCTACGCGAAACGCTTTGCGGAAGCGATCATGTTTATGTTATGTTCTCATCCTCGATTCCTGAGGAGAGAGAGATGACCGAGCAAGCCTCCCGCGCCAGCGGCCAATGCCATTGCGGCGCGATCCGCTATTCGATGCCGACCGCGGTCGAGCATCATGCACTCTGCCATTGCAGCGATTGCCGCCGCCATTCGGGCGCGCCAATGGTCGGCTGGGCGCTGGTCGGACAGGACGCGATCGATATCGAAGGCACCGCTAAAATCTACGCCTCGTCCGAACATGGTCGTCGGCATTTCTGCGGCGACTGCGGCACCGGACTCTTTTACACCAATGATGCCATCTTCCCGGGCCAGATCGACGTCCAGACGGCAACGCTCGACGACCCCGACCTGATCCCCGCCCAGGCGCAAATCCAGACCGCCGAACGCATCGGCTGGATGGAAAGGCTCGATAGCCTCCCGACTTTCGAACGCTATCCCGCCTTCGAATAGGATTCAGGCGCCATCGTCGGCGGCAACGATTGCCTTGACGAGCGCCGCGATGTCGAGGCGGTTCTTGTCGTCGTCATAACCCTGACGCACGATCACCAATTGGCGCGACGGGATGACGACAAGATATTGGCCGCGATTGCCGAAGGCGCCAAAGGCGTCGGGGGGAATACCCTCCGACTTGTCGAGGAGCCAGAAACCCGCACCATAACCAAAATCGCGATCGGCAGGCTGCGGCCCGCTGGGCGTCGTGACGAAGCTGCGCCAATTTGCGGGAAGCAGGCGCTTGCCCTTCCACATCCCGTCATTCTGGTAGAGCAGCCCGAGCCGGGCAAGGTCGCGGGCGGTGGTCCAGACCTGGCTCGACAGAATATAATCGCCGTCCTTGTCGTGCTCGGCAAAGGTTCGCGTCATACCGATCTGGTCGAAGAGCGCGTTGGGGTCCAGCGCCTCGCCCGATTTCGCCAAGGCTGCCTTCAACGACAATATCGCGAGCATCGTGTCGTTGTTGGCGTAGCGATAGCGCGTGTTCGGCGGGTTCAGCAGCGGCCATTGCACCGTCCACTGGCGTACCGACGCCCCGCCCATATAGATCGCATCGCTGCGATTGCCCGCAGTATCGCTGGTGAGGCCGCTTGCCATACGCATCAGCTGTTCGGTCGTGATCGCGGCGCGCGGATCGCCATCTGCCTGCCATTCGGCAATCATGGCAGGCTTTTTGACATCGATCCGGCCCTGGAGCACCGCATGGCCGACAAGGGTCGCAGCCATCGACTTGGCGACCGAGAAAGTCCGCTGGGCCGTGTGCAGATCGTGCCCCGGCTGGTACCATTCGGACATGATCCGTCCCTGCTTCACAATCAGCAGCGAGCTGGTGCGTCCGCCGAAGCTCTCGCGGTTTATCGAAATCTCGGCGAAAGGAGGAAGGCCCGCCGGCATGCCCACCCGCGCGCCACGGTCGCCAAGCGGCCAAGGCTGATCGTCGAAATTGGGCCGCGACACCGCTACCACTGGCGCCAAAGGCGTCGCCTGCGCCCCGATCGGCAGCGTGATGCAGCCTTCGCGGGAGTCCCATTGGGCAATGCGCGGCGGCATATCGTCGCGGTAGCGCACGCTCACGCGTTTCGCAGCAGTGTCGACGTCGGCCTTCAGCGCACGCACGTCGGCCTCGATCTCGGGATAGATGCCGGTCAGTTCGTCGCGTTCGATATCGGCAAGTGCCTTGCCGCCGCCGTTCCACAATGACGAACAGGTGAAGGCCGCGCGATAGCCCGCCGCCCACGCCCGGTTAATCTCGGCATTCGCCTGCGGCGCCTGCGCCTGCGCGGGAAGCGCGCAGGCCGCAAGTGCGATGCCCAGCGGCAACCGGCGAAACATCTCAGGGCCGCTCGCCAAAAGCCTGGCGCTGCGCTTTTTTTGCCCGGTCCCACCAGGCACGGCGGATGGCATTCGCAACGCGCTCGGGATCGTCGGCGCCGAACCGGACAAGCAGAGCGTGCCAGCCTTCATAATGCGGGGTCTGCCAGAAAGTGTCGGGATCGGTTTCAAGCAGGATCTCCTTTTCGTCGGGTGAGCACATGACGGCGAAACTACCCGGTTCGCGACCGGGCGATGCCAGGGCCTTGCCGTTGAGCTTGGGGCACGGCGTGCCATAGAATGAGAGCATCTCGACATCGGGAAGCGCGCAGGCGAACGCGACCACATCGTCCCAGCTGTCGAATTTCGGCATCATTCGCCGCCCCTCGCCCGGCGCTGCTCGTCCCACCAGGCGATGCGTTCGGCTATCCGTTTTTCAAAGCCGCGATCGGTCGGCCGGTAATAGACCTGTGCGCCCATGCCGTCGGGCCAATAATCGGCGCCCGAAAACCCCTCGGGCGCGTCATGGTCATATTCATAGCCGGCGCCATAGCCGAGGTCTTTCATCAGCTTTGTTGGTGCGTTGAGGATATTCGCGGGCGGCGCCAGCGATCCGGTGTCTCGCGCCGACGCAAAGGCTGCTTTTTGCGCGGCATAGGCGGCGTTCGATTTGGGCGCGGTCGCGAGATAGAGGCAGGCCTGCACGATCGCGAGCTCGCCCTCGGGCGATCCCAGGAACTGATAGGCATCCTTTGCGGCGAGGCACTGCACCAGCGCCTGCGGATCGGCCAGACCGATATCCTCGCTAGCAAAGCGCACGAGCCGCCGCAGCACATAGAGCGGCTCCTCTCCCGCAACGAGCATCCGCGCCATATAATAGAGGGCCGCCTGCGGATCCGAACCGCGCAGCGCCTTGTGCAGCGCCGAAATCAGGTTGTAGTGGCCGTCGCGATCCTTGTCATAGACGGGCATGCGGCGATGCAGGAACTGCGCGAGTTCGGCCGGATCGAGCGGTTCGGGCACCGCCGCTGCGAACAGGGTTTCGACCTGGTTGAGCAGAAAGCGTCCGTCGCCGTCGGCGCTCGCAATCAATGCGGCCTTGGCGTCGGCGGTAACCGGCAGGCTGCGCCCGACTTCGGCCTCGGCCCGCTTGACCAACGTCTCGAGCGCCTGTTCGCCAAGGCGGTTCAGCACCAGCACCTGCGCACGCGACAGCAAGGCGGCGTTCAGTGCAAAGCTGGGATTCTCGGTCGTCGCGCCGACGAGCACCACGGTGCCGCGTTCGACATACGGCAGGAATCCGTCCTGCTGTGCGCGATTGAACCGGTGGATCTCGTCGACAAAAAGCAGCGTCCGCTTGCCCGCGGCTGCCATCTTCTCGGCATCGGCAAAGGCCTGCCGCAAATCGGCGACGCCCGAAAAGACCGCCGATAGCGGGGCGAAGCGCATGCCCACCGCCTCGGCGAGCAGCCGCGCGATCGTCGTCTTGCCCGTGCCCGGCGGACCCCAGAGGATGATCGACGACAATTGTCCTGCTGCGACCATCCGGCCGATCGTGCCTTCGGTCCCCGTCAGATGTTCTTGTCCGACAACCTCGCCCAGCGTTCGCGGCCGCAACCGTTCGGCGAGCGGCACGGGGCCGGTAACACTGCCCGGCTTCGCCGCTGGCACGTCCTCGCCGAAAAGATCCCCGGCCATCGGATGCTCAACCCTGGCGCCGCTGTTTCTGCCGGATCAGGCGAATATAAGTGTCCGCCACCGCCTGGTTGATCGCATCCCATTGATAAGCGCCGCTTTCGAGGACCGCTGCCGCGCCATGTTCGGCACGAAGCGGTATGTCGCGACAATAGCGC
>JAFAED010000469.1 GCA_023424275.1 Pseudomonadota bacterium
CTGCACCGCGCCGACAGCAGGATAAAGCCCGACCCCGGATCGACCCCCGCGCGCGCCAGTGCGCCAACCAGCTTGTCGAGTGCATTGTGCCGCCCGACATCCTCGCGCACCAGCCCGATCGCGCCGCCCGGCGAACAGAAGGCCGCGGCATGGACCGCGCCCGTCGCGCGCCCGAGCGGCTGATGATCGCCAAGCGCCGCCAGCGCCGCCGCGATCGCGCCACGGTCGGTGGCGATCCGCGCGGTGACGGCGGGCAGGGCGCGCAGCACCTCCTCGATATTCTCGATCCCGCACAGCCCGCAGCTACTCTCGCTCACCCGCTTGCGCGCGCGGTCGAGCGCGATGGCATTGCGCTCGGGCGGCAACCAGATGCGCAGCGCCCAGCCGCCTTCGATCGCATGCACATCGACGCGCCCGATCTGGTCCGCCGTCTCGATCAGCCCCTCGCTCAGCGCAAAGCCGACCGCATAATCCTCCATGTCGGCGGGGGTCGCCATCATCACCGCATAGGCGATGCCGCCCACCTCGACCGAAACCGGCGCCTCGACCGCGATACTGCGCGTCAGCTCGGCGTCGCCGGCTTCGCCAAGGCCGAGGCGGCGGACGGGGAGGTCGATCTTGTCGCTGGTCATGGGGGCACGATAGCCCATCGGTGCGGGCTTGTCTCAACCGGTGCTGCGGGTGGTACGCTGTCCGTGAAGGGGCATGTCGGCGCGGCTGTTTTGAGCTGGAGAGCGGCCGTAGCTACCTCGTCATCCCGGACTTGATCCGGGATCCCGCTTTTTAACGCACTCGCTGCGCTCGATCTCAAGCGGGACCCCGGATCCAGTCCGGGGTGACGAAGATTGGAAGCTTTTTGTTGTGAACCCCGGCGAAAGCCGGGGCCCATTGCACGGGCCGGAAATGGGCCCCGGCTTTCGCCGGGGTTCACAATGGCCATAGGTCACATCTGGCCCTCTCAACCCCCACGCCCCAACCGCTCGACAAGGAAGTCCACAAACACCCGCACCCGCGCGGGCGTGTTCGCGCCGCCCGCGAACACCGCGTGGATCGCCTCGATATCGCCCGGATTATAGTCCTCCAATATCGGCACCAGTGCGCCGCTTTCGATCTGGTCGGCGATGCTGAACGCCCCGACGCGCGCGATGCCGGCCCCCGCGGCGGCAAGCTGACCCAGCGTCTCGCCATTATTCGCCTCGATATTGCCCTGCACCGACAGCGCATACTCCCGCTCGCCGTCGCGAAACGGCCACACCGGCTCGGCGCGCCGGAAGTTGAAGTTCAGGCAATTATGATCGTGCAGATCCTCGGGGCTACGCGGCGTCCCCCGCGCCGCCAGATAGGCGGGCGCGGCGACGATGACGCGGCGGCTCTCGCCGAGCTTGCGCGCGGTCAGCGGGCTGTCGGCGAGCGGGCCGAAACGGATCGCGACGTCGGCCTGTCCCGCCGCGATATCGACGAGCCGGTCGGCCAAGCTGATGTCGACGAGGATGTGCGGATAGAGCTTCACGAACTCGCCGATCAGCGGCACGATCGTCAGCCGCCCGTGCGCCTGCGCCGCGCTGACGCGCAGCCGTCCGCGCGGCGCGCCCTGATCGGCGATCGCCTGTTCGGCATCACCGAGATCGGCGAGGATACGCCGCGCCGCGCGCAGATAGGCCTCGCCCTCGGGGGTCAGCGTCAGCGCGCGCGTCGATCGCAAGAGCAGGCGGACGCCCAGCCGCGCCTCGATCCGGTCGATCGTCCGGCTGACCGCCGACGGCGTCAGCCCCAGACAGCGTCCGGCGGCCGAAAAACTGCCCTCGGCAATCGTCTCGGCGAACACTTCCATCGATCGCGCGCGGTCGCCGCTTCCATCCATCTTTGCGTTCATTTCAAAAATCTTTCGCTTCCCGCGACGCTACACCGGCTGGGTGCGCGCGTCCATCTATGCGTACAACACGCAATCGAAAGGGTGGATCATGGACAATCGCCAATCGGGATCGTCGGCGCCGACGGCAAGCTCTCCCGCAAAAATCAATTTCCCGCTGCTCGCGCTCGCGACGGGCGCCTTCGGTATCGGCATCACCGAATTCGCCCCGATGGGGCTGCTCCCCGACATGGCCGAGGGGCTGGGCGTGTCGATCCCCGCCGCCGGGCTGCTCGTCTCGGCCTATGCGCTCGGCGTCATGCTCGGTGCGCCGCTGATGACGCTCACCACCGCACGGATGAACCGCCGAACTTTGCTGATCGGCCTGATGGCGATCTTCACGCTCGGCAATTTCCTCTCCGCCATTGCGGGCGATTATACGACCTTGATGGTCGCGCGCGTAATCACCTCGCTCAACCATGGGGCCTTTTTCGGCGTCGGCTCGGTCGTCGCGGCGAGCCTTGTTGCGCCCGAAAAGCGGGCGAGCGCGGTCGCGGCGATGTTCATGGGGCTGACGCTCGCCAATGTCATCGGCGTGCCGCTCGCGCCCTGGGTCGGCGAGACGTTCGGCTGGCGCACCGCTTTCGGCGCGATCGCCGTCTGGGGGCTGATCACCATGGCGGCGCTGCGTTTCGCGCTTCCCGACATCGGCCGCGATGCGGGCGGCAACATGCTCGCCGAACTCGGCGTGCTGAAGCGTCGCGAAGTGCTGATCGCGCTCGCGCTCACCGCGATCGGCTCGTCGGCGATGTTCACGGTCTTCACTTATATCGCGCCGATCCTGACCGAAGCGACGCACGCGGGGACGCTGTTCGTGACCGCGATGCTGGTGATCTACGGGCTCGGCCTCACCGCCGGCAACTGGCTCGGCGGCGTCTTCGCCGACAAGTCGATCGACCGCACCCTGATCGTCTCGCTCGCCGGGCTCGCCGCGACGCTCGTCATCTTTGCGGGCGCGATGTTCCAGCCGCTCGCCGCGGCGGTCACCATCTTCGTCTGGGGTGTTGCGACCTTCGCCATCGTCCCGCCACTCCAGATGCGCGTGATGGAGGCGGCGTCCGACGCGCCCAATCTGGCCTCGGCGGTCAATATCGGCGCGTTCAACCTCGGCAACGCAGTGGGCGCCGCGGTCGGGGGCGGGGTGATCGGCCTCGGGCTCGGCTATCCGGCGGTCTCGTTCGCGGGGGCGGCGATGGCGCTCGGCGGTTTGGCGATCGTGCTCGCGACGCGGGTGCAGAAACGTCCCGCGCTGGCTGAAGCCTGAAGGCAACGTCCGCCGATTGCCATTTGCGCCGCTTGGCCTATGCAATCGGCGGCATGAAGACCCCGATTCTTGCTGTCCTGACGGGCAAGGCGCGCCCCTTTCGCGGCGACGAGCCGAGCGCGATCGGCAAGCTGCCGGTCGCCGATGCCGTTGCGGTCGATGCGATGGGGCTCGTCGGCGACGAACAGGCCGACCGCAGCGTCCATGGCGGCATCGACAAGGCGATCCACCACTATCCCGCCGACCATTATGACTGGTGGCGCGGCCAGCTCGGTGCCGCGCCGCTGCTCGACGCGGCGGGCGCGTTCGGGGAGAATATCTCGACCATCGGCCTCGACGAGAACAGCGTCTTCCTCGGCGACCGCTTCCGCCTTGGCAGTGCGCTGGTCGAAGTGACGCAGGCGCGCCAGCCCTGCTGGAAGCTCGACCATCGTTTCGAAACAAAGGGCGTGATGGCGGGGGTGGTGAAGACGCGGCGCTCGGGCTGGTACTACCGTGTGCTCGAAGCCGGCACCGTGCGCGCGGGCGACGATCTGGAACTGGTCGACCGGCCTTGGCCCGAATGGCCGCTCGCCTCGCTCTTCGGCCTGCTCATCGGCGGCGAGGCGAAGGATCGCGTTGCCGACCTCCGCGCGCTCCGCGAC
>JAFAED010000472.1 GCA_023424275.1 Pseudomonadota bacterium
GGGCCGGCACCTGTTCCGCGAGCTTCGCTATACGCCAGAGGGAGCCGAGCGCGGGGATTTCATCCTCAATCGGCCTGTCGGCCGGCACGCGCGGATTTTGGTCGCCGACCGGAATTTCGGTTGCGGCTCGTCGCGCGAACATGCGGTGTGGGCGCTCGCCGATTTCGGCATCCGCTGCATCATCGCGCCAAGCTTCGGCGATATTTTTTCGGGCAATGCACGCAAGAACGGCCTGCTTCTCATCCAGCTGCCCGACGCGACGTGCGAGCGGCTGCGCGGGGAAATCGCGCTCGCGCAATTCGCGCCGCTGACCGTCGACCTGATCGAACAGCGGATCATCCTTGCGTCGGGCGAGACGATCGACTTCGCCATCGACCCCGACGACCGGCGGACGCTGATCGAGGGACTCGACGATATCGCCCGGACGTTGCGGCACGAAGCCGCGATCGCGCGCTTCGAGGAGAGAATCTAGCCGATACTCGCCGGATCGGCGATGCACCCCGCGACCGCACTGGCAGCCGCGAGCGCCGGGCTCATCAGATGCGTGCGCCCGCCGCGCCCCTGCCGGTTTTCGAAATTGCGGTTCGACGTCGCGGCGCAACGTTCGCCGGGTTGCAAGGCATCGGCGTTCATCCCGACGCACATCGAACATCCCGGCTCACGCCAGTCGAAGCCGGCGTCGCGCAGCACGGCATCGATGCCCTCCTCCTCCGCCTGGCGCTTCACCAGCCCCGATCCCGGCACCACCATTGCGCGGACATGCGGCGCAACCTTGCGACCGCGAACGACGGCGGCGGCGATCCGCAGATCCTCGATCCGGCTGTTGGTGCAGCTGCCGATGAACACCCGATCGATCGGCGTCCCCGCAATCATGTCGCCGGGGGTCAACGCCATATAGGCCAGCGCGCGCTCGGCGGCGGCGCGGGCCTCGGCGGTCGCGAGCGTTGCCGGATCGGGAACGGCGGCGTCGACGGCGGCCGATTGCGCCGGGTTGGTGCCCCAGCTCACCATCGGCCGCACATCGGCGGCATCGAAGGCCAGTTCGCGGTCGAACATTGCGTCCGCATCGGTGGCAAGCGCGCGCCAGCGGTCCAGCGCCGCGTCCCATGCCGCGCCCTCGGGCGCCGCGGGGCGCCCCGCCAGATAGGCAAAGCTTGTCGCGTCGGGCGCGATCAGCCCGGCGCGCGCGCCCATCTCGATACTGAGATTGCACAGCGTCATCCGCGCCTCCATCGACAGGGCGCGAACCGCCGATCCCGCATATTCGATGACATGCCCGCCCGCGCCGTCGACCCCGATCGCCGCGAGCAGATGCAGCGCGAGATCCTTGGCGTATACGTGCGGCGCCAGGCTACCCTCGATGCGGATCCGCATGTTGCGCGACTTGCGTTGGCGGACCGTCTGCGTCGCCAGTACATGTTCGACCTCGGACGTGCCGATGCCAAAGGCGAGCGCGCCGAACGCGCCATGGGTCGACGTGTGGCTGTCGCCGCAAACGATCGTCATCCCCGGCTGCGAACGCCCCTGTTCGGGTCCGACGACATGGACGATACCGCCGCGCGGATCGCCCATCGCGAAATTCTCGATCCCGAAGCGGCGCGTATTGACGACCAGCGCCTCGAGCTGCGCGCGCGCCTCGGCGTCCACGACCCCCGCCGGCCCGGCCGCCTGCCCGACGGTCGGCACATTATGGTCGGACAGCGCCAGCACGCGCGCGGGCTGGCGTACGCTGCGGCCCGCCGCATCGAGGCCCGCGAAGGCCTGCGGCGACGTCACTTCGTGGAGCAGGTGCAGGTCGATATAGAGCAGGGTCTCGCCGTCGTCGTCGGCGACGGCGTGCGCATCCCATATCTTGTCGTACAGCGTGCGCGGACGGGTCACGGCGTTCCGATCGCCCAGCATCGCGGCCCCGCGCGTACGGCCGGAAAGGCGGCCGCGCGGCGGGCCGGAGTTCCAAAATTCATATCTCTCTCCGTTTCCCTTCCACCGCACCGGTCTCCTCGGAACGGTTACCCGTCCGCCATTGCATTTCGCATGCAATATACTTAGTATTCTAACTTATAGAGCCGGGGCAAGCGTGAAAGCGGGGAGAAGCACGATTCTGCATATTGCGGCGACAACGCCCCTTGCCCCAAGGCGGACGGCATGAACCCGATCTGGCTTCCCGCCTCACTGCTCGGAGGGCTGTTCCAGGCCTGGCGCACCGCGCTCCAGCAACGCCTGCGCGCCGAACTCAGCGTCAGCGGCGCGGGGCTGGTCCGCTATCTTTACGGCCTGCCCTTCGCGCTCGTCTTCGCGGGCGTCTGGCTGTCGCTGACGGGCGCCGAACTCCCCGCCTTGTCTTCGACCTATCTCAGCTTTGCCGCTGCGGGGGCGACGACACAAATGGCGGGGACGATCCTGCTGATCATGGCGTTCGGCCACCGCGGCTTCGTCGTCGGCACGGCATTTTCGAAGACCGAAGCGATGCAGGCGGCGCTCGTGACCGCGCTGCTGCTCGACGAGCATTTTCCGCTGCTCGCATGGGCGGGGATCGTTGCGGGGGTTGCGGGGGTGCTCATCCTCGCGCTCGCCGGACGCGGCATCACCGTGCGCCAGATATGGGGCTCGCTGGCCCAGCCCGCGGCGCTCTGCGGGCTGGGCGCCGGGTCGATGTTCGCCTGCGCCGCGATTGCAATCAAGCTCGCGACCGCCGAACTGCCGGGCCTCGACCTCATATCGTCGGCGTTGGTCACGCTTGTCGTGGTAATGGCGATGCAAAGCGCCCTCCAC
>JAFAED010000497.1 GCA_023424275.1 Pseudomonadota bacterium
GGATGTCCTTCGGACACGCTTTCGGAAGTGAAGAGGAAGCTGTTGCGCATGGAGAGCCTTCTGCAAATCGAAATATAAAGGAAACTTTATGTCGGTGCGCTGTTAGCGCCCGCGGCGGCGGTTGGCAATGGCGGCCGCGAGCAGCAGCAGTGCAAATCCGACCGGAAGCATGTTGCCATAGCGTGCGAACAGCGTCGGGGCATGCGCAGGCGGCACGACGGTGTCGATCCGCCCGGGCTGGTGCATCGCAATCGAATCGAGGATGCGCCCGTCGGCGTCGATCACCGCGCTGATCCCGGTTGGGGTCGAGCGGATGACGGGCAGCCCTTCCTCGATCGCACGTAGCCGCGCCTGCGCCAGATGCTGCGGCGGGCCCCACGACCCGAACCAGGCGTCGTTCGACGGATTGAAGAGGAAATCGGGACGGTGCTTGGCGTCGACGACCTGACCCGAGAAGATGATTTCGTAACAGATTTGCAGGCCCACCCGGCCAAAGGCGCCGAGATCGAGCGTATGCGCACCGGGTCCGGGCCAGAAATCGATGTCGCCCGGCGCCAGCCGCGACAGCCCGATGGCCGACAGGATCGGCCGCATCGGCAGATATTCGCCATAGGGGACGAGGTGCGCCTTGTCGTAGCGCGGGCCGAGCGTGCCGTCGGCATGCACGGTCATCACGGCATTGCGCGCGCCGACGACATCGCCTGTCTTGTCGAGTTCGAGCTTCAGCGCGCCGAGCAGCATCAGGTCGTCGGGATTCATCAGGCTGGTCAGCCGCCCGCGCGCTTCGGCGGGCGAGCGGTCGTAATAGGGCAAGGGATAGCCGGTTTCGAGATAATCGGGCACCGCTGCCTCGGGCCACAGGATCAGGCGCGGCGTTTCGTCCTTCGGCGCGGTCAACCGCGCGAGCTTGGCGAAGTTGGCGTCGGCCTTGGACCCTTCCCATTTGTCCTGCTGTCCGACATTGGGTTGGACCACGGTAATCGGCGCGGCCGGTCTTTCGAGACGGTCGGAGCTTGACGAACCCCATCCCATGCCGGCCGCGAACACAGCGGCGCCGCCGATGAACATGATGCCGAGCAGTACCGCAAATCCGGTGGTGTCGAAGCCCTCGCGCGCGGCGCCGTAAAGCTCGTCTCTTTGCCGGGGATCGCCGATCCCGCGCCGCTTGAACGCGCGCAGGACGGAATATTCTCCAAGGCCCGCCGCCACAAAGCCTGCCCACAACAGGACCACGCCGCTGACGCCATAGGTGCCGATGAACGGCAGATAGTCCTTGCCCAATATCCCCGCAAAATTATCGGCCACGGTGATCGCGGAAAGCGGGTTCCAGGCAAAGCCGGTGAACAGCCACGACCGCAACCATTCGGTGAGCGCCCACAAGGCCGCAAAGCCGAGCGTATAGGACAGGGTCACCGACACGAAAGGAACCCGGCGCGGGGTTCCCTTCGTTTTGCGCAGCGGATTGGCGGGACCACCGAGCAAACGCAACGTCCACGCTCCCCACGCCGCGAGCGCGGGATAGACCGCGAGATAGAGCGACAGCAGCAGCACCGCGATCCAGCCGAGCCACGCGGGCATGGCGGCCTGATAGGTGAAGGCGGTCGCGATCCAGTTCAGGCCGACGACAAAATGGCCGACGCCAAAGGCCCAGCCGATACCCAGCGCACGCGATCCCTTGGCGCTGTGCGCAACCAGCACCATCCAACCCGCGAGCGCGAGCAGGGTCAGCGGCCAGAAATGGAGCGGGGCGAACCCGGTCGCCGACACGGCGCCGAGCAATAGCGCGAGAAGCTTCGGCCAGCGGTCGGCGAAAGCGGCGATGCGGTGGAATGTCGCGGTCACGCGCGCTCTTTAGCGGGGCAGCGGCGCGGCGACAATCGGCCTTGCGCCATGTCTCCAGCAGCCCCAGCCGTTGCCCCCGCGACGGTCATGGAAAACGACAACGACCGATCCCAAAGCCGCGCCTATTTATAAACGCACGCATCCAGCCCGTCGCGGCGCACCTGTCCGATCCGCGCGGTGATCGTGTTGCCATAGCGGCGGGTGAAGCCCGACGGGCTCACCGCCTCGCGCTTTTTGGGAAGCGGCAGGATCGCGGCAATGCGGGCGGCCTCACGCGGCGTCAGCTTGTCCGCGCCATGTTTGAAATAGCGCTGCGCGCCAGCCTCGACGCCATAGGTGCCGATGCCGGTTTCGGCGACGTTGAGGTAAACCTCCATGATCCGCCTTTTGCCCCAGATCGTCTCGATCAGGAAAGTGAACCAGACCTCGGGAACCTTGCGGACATAGCGCGTCCAGCCGCTGCCCTGCCACAGAAAGACATTTTTCGCGGTCTGCTGGCTGACGGTCGATCCGCCGCGTTTTCGCTTGCCCTTGGCGTTGCGTTCGATCGCCTGTTCGATCGCTTCGCGGTCGAAGCCGTCGTGGCTGCAGAATTTGCCGTCCTCGGCCGCGATGACCGCGCGCACCATGTTGCGGTCGATGTTCGACAGGCTTTCCCAATCCTTGGTGATCCCGTTGCCGTCGAGCAGCATCGTGAGCGTGACCGGCGGCGGCACCACGGCATAGACGAGCACCCACGCGACCGAGATCGCGACGAACCACAGCAGCCATTTGAACGGACGCAGATACCAGGGGAGCTTGCGCTTCGTCGCGCGGGAGGAGGTTGCCATGCGGCCAAATTAGCCGCTTGTCGGACGGAGGCAAGCGGACTTGATCAGCCTGCCGCCTTGCCCGACAAGAAAGACGCTTGTCCGGTGAAAGAGAGGTCCGATGCCGCGTCGTCTCCTGTTGCTGCTTGCTGCCATGACCGCAGCGACGCCTGTTGTGGGGCAGGAGGACCGCCGTGACCTTTGCGCCGACCGGCCGGGGCTCGGCACGCCGGCGTGCACGGTCGAGCCGGGTTCGCTCGTGCTGGAACTGGGGCTCGCCGACTGGACGCTCGACCGCACCGCCGACAGCCGGACCGATAGCTGGGCCTTTGGCGATGCCTTGCTGCGGACGGGACTGACGCCGTCGCTGGAAATACAGCTCGGCTGGACGATGCTCGGCCATGTGCGCGAGCGCGACCGGGCGACCGGCGAGACCGACGCCCGGACACGGACGGGCGACGTCACCCTTGCCCTGCGGAAAAATTTGCGTAGCCCCGACGGGTCGGGCTTTTCGGTCGCGCTGATGCCCTATGCGACACTGCCGGTCGGCGGCGAGGGCATCGGGGCGGGCGACTGGGGCGCGGGGCTGATCGTGCCTGCCAGCTTCGATCTCGGCGCGGTGTCGCTCGGGCTCACGCCGCATGTCGATGCGGCGGTCGATGCCGACAGCGACGGACGCCATCTGGCCTATGGCTCGGTGGTCGGGCTCGGTTTCGACCTGTCCGGCGATCTGTCGATGGCGGCCGAGGTATCGCTGACCCGCGACCGCGACCCCGGCGGGCACGGGACAGAGGCGCTCGCCGGATTGTCGGCGGCCTGGCAGCGCGGGCCCGACAGCCAGTGGGACATCGGCGCGAATGTCGGCCTCAACCGCGACAGTCCCGACATCGAACTTTATCTGGGCGTCGTGCGCCGCTTCTGATCGCTACGCATCGGGCCGGCGAAATTCGATCAGGTCCCATTTGTTGCCATACAGGTCGAGGAAGACGGCGACCGTGCCATAATCGGCTTCCATCGGCTCGCGCTCGATGCGGACGCCCCGGTCGAGCAGGCGCTGATAATCGCGCCGGAAATCGTCGGTTTGCAGGAACAGGAAGACGCGGCCGCCCGATTGATCGCCGACGAACTTCGCCTGCTCGGCATTGGCGGCGCGTGCGAGCAGGATCGTCGCGCCACCCGGCGGATTGCCCGGCGGAGCGACGAGCACCCAGCGTTTGTCCTGCGCCGGTTGATACTCGTCGGCGACGAGCGTGAAGCCCAGCGTGCCGACGTAAAAGTCGATCGCCTCGTCATAATCGCGCACGACGAGCGCGATGTGCGCGATCGACTGGCGTGTCATTCGCGAAGACCGCGCAGCGCCGCCCCCGCCGCGAAGGGGCCGATCATCGTGAGCAGCAGGCTTGTCGCAGCGAGCAGCTTGAGCGCGCCGCGCCCCGACGGATCGAGCATCCCCGCGCCAAAGATCAGCATCGGGACCGCCAGCGGCAGGACCAGCAGGCCGCCGATCGCGCTGCCGCCCTTGTGGTTCGCGGTCAGCGCGGCGCTTAATACCGCCAACGAAGCGAGCGCCGGAATGGCGATCGCGATGCCCGTCGCGAGCAGCTCGACGCGCCCGGCATCCTGCGCGAGCAGCGCCGATGCGGGGAATAAAGCGATCATCAGCGGCAATCCGAAGCCGATCGCGTGCGCGGCGATTTTTACCGCCGCGATGACCTCGTCGGCAAAGCCGCGCACTGCGAGCTGGTCGAGCACGCCGGCGTCCCGGTCGGGCTTCATCAGCCGGTCGATCGGCAGCAGCGCCGCGAGCAGCGCTGCGACCCACACCATTCCGCCGCCGGCGCGGCGCAGCAGTGGCGCGTCGGGACCGACGGCAAAGGGAAAGGCGGTCGCGACGAGCAGGAAGAACAGCACCGGCAGCCAGAGCGCCCCGCTGCCCCACGCACGCCGCAGGTCGCGCCAGAAAAGGGCGATCAGCGCGGTCATCGCGAGCTATACCGATTGTTGCTGCGGCAAGGGGCGCAATCCGATTGATCCAGGCATCTGCAAGGCAAGGTCATCCCACCTCCCGGTAGCATGACAATGAAAATTTGGCGTTTCTCCCGATCAGCGGCGCAATTGCCGTCATCAGGCAGTTATTCTCTTCGTCCGTCGCACAGGGGAGGGTGACATTTGTGAATTTCCCGTCGCTCGTCAGCCTCACCGACCCCGCCGGAACACCGCATTTCTTCTCTATTGTTGCGATCTCGTCCCTGACCGTCGGGTTCGGTTGCTGCGGGCTGCACGAAGCCGTCAGATATGCGGACAGGCAAACAGCAAGTCGCAATGCATGTCTTCCACAGGGCGG
>JAFAED010000024.1 GCA_023424275.1 Pseudomonadota bacterium
CCGTTTCCGGTCGCGGGATGCGCGGCCATTTCTGCACGATCATCCCAGGATTGGCGTGCGCGACATAGACCAAAGTCCAGTTCTTCCCACCCGCGCCAAGACATAGGCCGGATATGCGATTTCCTGCCGCCCATTCGTCCAGTTTGATGGCGGCAACGAACAGGCAGCGCCGCCAACCTTGTTACAGGAGAAGACGATGACCGACACCAACCGCCGCATGACGCTCTCCAACGGCGCACCCGTCGCCGACAATCTCAACATCAAGACCGCTGGTCCGCGCGGGCCAGCGCTGCTCGACGATATCTGGCTGATCGAAAAGCTTGCGCATTTCGATCGTGAGGTGATCCCCGAACGGCGCATGCATGCCAAGGGATGGGGCGCCTATGGCAGCTTTACCGTCACCCACGACATAACCCGCTACACCAAGGCGAAAATCTTTTCCGAAATCGGCAAGAAAACCGACCTCTTCATGCGCTTTTCCACCGTCGCGGGCGAACGTGGTGCGGCCGACGCCGAACGCGACATCCGCGGCTTCGCAATCAAATTCTACACCGAGGAGGGGAATTGGGACATGGTCGGCAACAACACGCCGGTCTTCTTCTTCCGCGACCCGCTACGCTTCCCCGACCTCAATCATGTCGTAAAGCGCGACCCGCGCACGGGACTGCGCTCCGCCGACAGCAATTGGGATTTCTGGACCCTGCTGCCGGAGGCATTGCATCAGGTGACGATCGTGATGTCCGATCGCGGCATCCCGAAAAGCCTGCGCCACATGCATGGCTTCGGCAGCCACACCTATTCGATGATCAACGCCGCAGGCGAACGTATCTGGGTCAAATTCCATTTCCGCACGCAGCAGGGGATCGAAAATCTGAACGACGCGGAATCGGCTGCGCTGATCGCGGGCGACCGCGAAAGCCATGGCCGTGACCTGCTCGATGCAATCGAAGGCGGCAATTTCCCGAAATGGACGCTCTTCATCCAGGTCATGACCGAGGAACAGGCCAAGAGTCACAAGCACAACCCGTTCGACCTCACCAAGACCTGGCCCAAGGCCGCCTATCCGCTGATCGAAGTGGGCGAGATCGAGCTCAATCGCTATCCTGACAATTTCTTTGCCGAGGTCGAGCAAGCCGCCTTTTCGCCGTCGAATATCGTGCCGGGCATCGGCTTCTCGCCCGACAAGATGCTGCAGGCACGGCTCTTCTCCTATCCCGATGCCGCGCGTTACCGGCTGGGCGTCAATCACAACCATATCCCCGTGAATGCGCCGCGATGCCCCTATCACAGCTATCACCGCGACGGCGCGATGCGCACCGACGGTAATCTGGGAGCTACAACAAGCTATTGGCCGAACAGCAAAGGCGAATGGATGGGCGACGACCCGGCGCTCGCTGAACCGCCGCTCGCGATCGAAGGCCCAGCAGCGCATTGGGACCACCGCGTCGACGACGATCATTATGAACAACCGGGCGATCTGTTCCGCCTGATGTCGCCCGAACAGCAGCAACTGCTGTTCGACAACACGGCGCGCGCGATGGGCGATGCGCGCGACGAGGTGAAGCGGCGTCATATCGAAAATTGCACCCGAGCCGATCCCGCCTATGGGGCCGGGGTCGCAAAAGCGCTCGGGCTCTAACGGGTTGGCGGCGGGGGCCTAAAGCCCTTCGCCGCCGGTCCAATGCGCGTTGACGAGGCGCCGGGCGAGCGCGCTGACCTGATTGCGGATATCGGGTACCGCGACGACTTCCCAAAGGTCGCCGCGCGTCATCGGGCCGATCGCGAGGATATGTTCGGACGAACGTCCCGACGCATCGACGATATGACCATCGCGGTCGATATCCAGCCCGAGACGCAGCGCGTCAGGGCGGATCCGCCGCGCGCCGAGAAGCCGTTTCACGAGCGGGTCCGACGAGCGCAGTAGATCCCCCTGCGGCCCGGTGCAGTTGATCATCCGCGCCGCGCGCGTGGTGACAACGTCGGCCTCGCCGCGCGGCAACCATGCGACGGCGAGCGCGTCGGGTTCGACCGCGACCTGTGCGACCTTGCCGGCGCGAAAATGAAGTTGCCCCGACGCGATCAGCGCATCGATCCGATCGGCGACTTCGGGTGCAAGGCGGTGACGGTGCACGTCCCAAAAGGGGCGCAAGTGGCGCAGGAAGCGCGCGCGTTTGTCGGCGTCGGCCGCCGACCACATCATCTGGGTTATCGGACGGATCGAATCGACGACGAGACGCCAGTCGCGGTCCTTCGCTTCGTCGCGCGCCCAGCGCACGAGTTCGGAGAGGTCCGGCGCCGGTTTTGCCAGCACCGGCTTTGGGCGCGGCAGGCCGTCAATATGGCGGTGCGGTCGCAGCCCCCGGCGCGACAGCCCGGTGATCGGCCCTTCATGCCCATGCGAAACGAGGCGGAGGATCACGTCGACCGCGGTCAGCCCGGTGCCGACGACGAGCACCGGGGCCAGCTTATCCATCCCCTCCTCGAACGCGCTTGCCCACGGGTCGCCGATATAGCGATGCGACGGCAGATGTGCGCCCTCGATCGCGGGCGGATCGTGTGGCGGCAGATTGCCGATCGCGAGAACAGCGCGATCGGCCTCGATCAATCCGCCGTTGACGAGACCGAGCGTGACTTGCCCACCCCTCTCCTCGATATCGAGAACTTCGTCGTCGACGAGCTTTAGCCGGCGGCCATATTTCTCCATCGCGGCACGCAACGTCTCGCGCAGATAGCGGCCATAGGTTGCCCGGGTCACGAACGCCGCCTCGCAGCCAAGCCCACGCGCGGTGAGCCAGTCGCAGAAATGGTCCGGCCGGTCGGCAAAAGCGCTCATATTGCCCGCGCGAACGTTGAGCAGGTGCGAGGTTTCGGTGCTGCTATAGGCGACCCCCGCACCCATCCGGTGCCGGTCGCGCTCGATCAGAAGCACCTCGACATCGGGCTGTTCGAGCAGGTTGATCGCAAGCAACGTCCCCGAGAAGCCCGCGCCGACGATCGCAACGCGCGTTGCCGTCCGGAAACGCGGACGCGGCGAGTGAAGCTGCGCCTCGATCAACGCGTCACCACGTCGCCGGACACCGTCACGCGTTCGAGCATGCGATATTCGGGCCAATAGTCGCCGACGGCATAATGCTGGGTCGAACGATTGTCCCATATGCCGATCGCATTCGGGGTCCAACGGAAACGGACCTGATATTCGGGCACCTTGATCCGGTCGAACAACAGGCGGAGCAGGCTGTCGCTTTCCTCTTCGCTCACCCCGATGATGCGGCTGGTGAAAGTGTAATTGACATAGAGGATCTTCTCGCCCGTTTCGGGATGCGCGCGAACGACCGGATGCCGCACCGGCGGGAAATCCCGCGCGAGTTGCGCGCGCTTTTCCTCCGTCACGCGACCGCCGAAGCTGCGCACGATGTCATGCTCGGCCTCCAGCCCCTCGATCCGGTCCTTCACCGGCTGCGGGAGGCCGGCATAGGCGGCGACAGTATCGGCCCACATCGTATCGCCGCCGAGCGGCGGAAGATGGCGCGCGCGCAGGATCGATGCGATCGACGGCCGCTCGCGGAAAGTCACATCGGTGTGCCATTTGTTATACGCCTGGAACGGCGCAAGTGTCTCTGCGGTGAGCTGGACACCCTCGACGCCTTCGATCCGGAGGATTTCGGGATAGCCTTCGACCGACGGGATCACCGGATGGCCTTCTAGATCGCCGAACAGGGTGCCGAGCCGGACATGGCTTTCGTGGCTGATATCCTGATCGCGGAAAAAGATGACCTTGAACCGCAGCCAGGCAGCGCGGAGCAAATCGGCCTCTTCGGA
>JAFAED010000038.1 GCA_023424275.1 Pseudomonadota bacterium
TGCCTGACCAACTGCCCGTGAACATCGTGATGATTGAGGACGACGAGGGCCACGCGCGTCTCATCGAGAAGAATATCCGGCGCGCCGGCATCTCGAACAAGATCCATCATTTCCTCGACGGCACCTCGGCGCTCGACTTCCTTTACGATGCCGCCGACGGCCCCGTCCGCAACGGGCCCGCTCTGGTGCTGCTCGACCTCAATCTCCCCGACATGAGCGGCACCGACATTCTCGCCAAGCTGAAGGCCGACAGCAGTCCGCTGCGCCGCACCCCCGTCGTCGTGCTCACGACCACTGACGACAAGGTCGAGATCCAGCGCTGCTACGACCTCGGCTGCAACGTCTATATCACCAAGCCGGTGAATTACGAGAATTTCGCCGACGCCATTCGTCAGCTCGGTCTCTTTCTGTCGGTGATCCAGGTCCCCGATCCCGATCCGGTTTGAGACGCGCCCTGGCCCACATCCTCTATATCGATGACGACGATGGCATGCGGCGGCTTGCTTCGCGCGCGCTTGGCCGGAAAGGCTATGAGGTCAGCCTCGCGGCGAGCGGCGGCGAGGGCTTCGACATGGCGAAGGTTACGGCCTTCGACCTGATTGCGGTCGATCATTATATGCCCGGCCAAGACGGCCTTGCGACGCTTGAGGCGCTTCGCGCGCTGCGCGACTGCCCGCCCGTTGTCTATGTCACAGGTTCCGAGGAGAGCCGCATCGCCGTGGCGGCGCTAAAGGCCGGCGCCGAAGATTATGTGGTAAAGTCGGTCGGCGAGGATTTCTTCGATCTTTTGGCCTCCAGTTTCGAGCAGGTTCTCGAACGCGCACAGCTTCGCCGCGCGCGGGCCGAAGTGGAGAGCGAGCTGCGGGCGACCAACGCGCGGCTGGAAGCGTTGCTCAAGGAAGTGAACCACCGCGTCGCGAACAATCTCCAGATGGTGATGTCTTTCGTCGCCCTCCAGTCGAAGACGCTCGCCGATCCCGCGGCCCGCGAGGCGCTGCAGAAGACGCAGCAACGGATCGCGACGGTCGCGCAAGTCAACCGGCGCCTCTATACGACCGACGACGTCGAATATGTGGCGATGGACGGCTATTTGGGCGGCCTTGCCGAAGATCTCTCGGCAACCTGGTCGACGGGGGTCGCGGCGCGGCGCGTGATTGCCGATGTCGAGCCCATGCGTGTCGCTACCGACAAGGCCGTGGCGCTCGGTATGATTGCCAATGAATGGGTCAGCAATGCGTGCAAATATGCCTATGGCGACAGCGATGATGGCGAGATACGGATGTTGCTTCGCCGGGCCGACGAGACGTCGCTCGAACTTGCGGTTCTAGACGACGGAGCAGGGATGCCGTCCGACGGTACGGCGCGCGGCACGGGTCTCGGCACGCGCCTCATCGAGGCGCTGGCGCGGACCCACAAGGCATCTGTCTCATACGGCGCGGTCGATGCCACGCGCGATATGCCAGGCACCAGCGCGCTCATCCGGATCCAATTGCGACCGGGCGAGCTCAAAGCCTAGGTTCTGCCGGGAGGCAGCGGCGTCCGATCGGGCGCGGACGACGGGCGAGGCTGGACGAGCGCATCGGACTGCTTCTCGGGTCGGATATAGATCGAGCTGATGTCGCTCGACGCCGCCTTGAGTTCGGCCTCGATCGCCTCGATCAGCGTCTCGGCCTCACCCATGGCGAGACGATCCTCGAAGTCGGCGCTCACGGCGACGAAGATCGAATTGGGCGCGGTGTGGACCGTGCGCACGTGATTGACCGCGGTAATTTCGTGACGCCGTTCGACGATGGTCCAGATACGCGCGATCAGTTCGGGGTCGGCCGCCTCGCCGATCAACAGCTCCTTTGCTTCGCGGGCGAGCAGGATCGCAACCGCTGCGAGGATCGCGCCGATGGCCATTGAGGCGATACCGTCGATGCGGGGGTCCCCGGTCGCATGGCTCAGCCATATGCCGCCGGCGGCGATCGCGAGGCCAGCGAGCGCGGCACTGTCTTCGAAAAGGACGATGAAACCTGCCGGATCCTTCGATCGCCGCACGGCCGTCCACCAACCGAGGCCCCGCCGCCCGGCGTTGAATTCGCGCACCGCGATCGTCCACGATGCGCCCTCGAGCAGGAAGGCGATGGCGAGCACGACATAGTTGATCGTGGGATCGCGCAGCGGTTCGGGATCCCGGTAGTGAATCCAGCCCTCATAGATGGAAATGCCGGCTCCGACGGCGAAGATGAGGATCGCGACGACGAACGCCCAGAAATAGAGTTCGCGGCCATAGCCGAAAGGATGACGATTGTCGGGTGGCCGCTTTGCCTTGGCCTGTCCGTAGAGGAGTAGCAACTGGTTGCCGCTGTCGACGAGCGAATGGACCCCTTCCGAAAGCATCGACGAGGAGCCGCTGATCGCCGCGGCGACGAATTTCGCGACGGCGATGCCGAGATTGGCGAAGAGCGCGCCGTAAAGCACGATGTTCGCCTTGATATGATGCGCTGGCGAAGCCGGACCGCCGGGCTGTGGTTGTCCTACCACGGGTCGACAGCCGCGCTGCCAGCGCAGGGCAGGGTATGGACTGTTCGTGTCGACGGGCAGGCGATGCGAGGTGTCATGGGACAGCTACGCCCGGCGGGGTCGCACGTTCCCGAGACGCATCGACATCGGTCACGGCTACGCATTTGCGTGTAGCGCGCAAAGAAATCCAGGCGGGCCTACCGGCTCGGAAGGGGCCGGAAAGGGGAGACTCTTCTCAAGCTAAGGTGCGGAGCGGCCGCCGAGTTGAGGCCTCACTTGTCGCGCGGTTGTTTCAGGCTTTCTCCCGCAGCGATCTGCGCGCCGGCGCGCTTGGCGCGCACCGCCTCGAGCAGCGTCAGCGCGGCATTCCGGACCTCGCCCTGCATCGCCTTGTCCTTGTCGAAGGCCTCGTGGCTCGTCGCATAGGGTTCGAAATAACCGATATAACGATCGAGCTCGGCGCGGGGTCCCGCGGGCACCATATGGATCGAC
>JAFAED010000046.1 GCA_023424275.1 Pseudomonadota bacterium
GGGCCGGACGAACCCCGCGATCGCCGACGCCAGCGGCAATTATCTCATGCTCGATATCGGCGGTGGGCGCATCGCAACCTATGAACATCTGAAACAGGGTGCGCCGGTCAAGCTGGGCGATCGCGTCAAGGCCGGACAGGTGGTCGGGTTCCTCGGCTTCACCGGACAGGCGAGCGCCCCGCACCTGCATTTCCATCTCGCCGACCGCGCATCGATCCTAGGCGCCGAGGGCCAGCCCTACGTCTTCGCTTCGCTCACGCAGCTGGGACGATATGGAGCGATAGACGATTTCTTCCGGGGCGAGGCATGGCCGTCCACCGACCGCGCCGAAACGGTAAGGAACAGCTTCCCGCCGCCCAACCTCGTCGTCCGCTTTCCCGGCGATTGAGAGCTAGCGCAGCGCGCAGAGAGCGGCCGAACTGGTCGACACGGTCAGGATTTCAGGATCCTTGAGCGCCCGGACCTTGCGGAAAAACTGGTCGAGCGTCAGGTCGGTAACATGCTTGTCCTTGAGGCTGCCGAGCGCCGACAGACGGCGCAACTGGAGCAGCGACAGGCGGTCGACCATGCGTTCCGCCATGCACGCCGACATCGCTTTCGACAGGCCTGCATTGTTGAGCCCGTTACGCAGCCGCGTCTCGGGGGTCGCGCAACCGGCGAGCGCGAGCGACAGCAGCAGCAACGGCGCGGCGGCGAGCTTCATATTCCTACTTTCCATGAAATTCGGCAACGGCCCCCGATACCGCCTGCATCAACGCCATGCGAGCAGGAACTGACGAGGTCGTGCTCCCCAGCATCACGACGATCGCATAACGGGTGCCGTCGGGCGCGGTCGCGATACCGATATCGTTATAGCCTGCGGTCATACCGTTCAGGTCCTGTCCGGTCCCCGTCTTGTGCAGGAACTGCCAGCCCGCCGGCAGGCCGGCCTTTAGCCGTTTCGGCCCGCTCTTGGTCCGGCTCATCACGCCGAGCAGATAATCGGTCGATTCTGGCGAGAGCAGCGTTCCGCGCGCCAGCCGCGTCAGTGCCGCAGCGATCGCCGACGGACTCGCGCCATCGACCGGATTGGCGAGATAATTGTCCATCGCCGCGCGGCGCGTCGCGGCGGGCAACGCGGCGCGCGCGGTCTGGAAATTGCGCCCAATCGAATAGCTTTGCTGCCAGTTGAGGCCCGCGGTGCCGCTTTGCAGCAATCGTTCGCCGGGACCGAAGCGGATCGAACCCAGGTCGTTTTTCGAAACGAAAGCACGCACGGCCGACGGGCCGCCAACGGTACGCAACAGGCTGTCGTTCGCGGTATTGTCGCTGTGGGTGATCGCGGTTTCGATCAGGTCGCGGACGCTCATCGAAACCGATCCTTCGGCCTGAACGCGCGCCGCGATCGGCTGGTGGAACAGGGTCAGGTCCTCGCGGCCGATACGGACTTGCTGGTCCATGCGGAGCCGTCCCTGGTCGACGGCGTCGAGCACCGAAAGCGTGACCCACAGCTTCGAGACGCTCTGTTGCGGGAAGAGTTCGTCGCCGCGCTGCGACAGCGACCATTCGCCGTCGATACGCTGGACCGCGATACCCGTCTTGCCGGGGAAACCACGCCATAGGGCATAGAGTCGATCGTTGAGCCCTGCC
The DNA here is from genome assembly GCA_023424275.1 of Pseudomonadota bacterium. Lineage (GTDB taxonomy): Bacteria > Pseudomonadota > Alphaproteobacteria > Sphingomonadales > Sphingomonadaceae > Sphingopyxis. The sequence goes on from JAFAED010000046.1 coordinate 1,630, forward strand.
GGCGCGCGGCGGAAACCGGGGTCGAGAGTTCCGCGCGGCGCTGGCTGCGCTGCCCGCACCGGCTGGCCGATCGGCACCGTCACCGACCCGACCGGCACGCGCGCCGTTGCAGGCTGCTGCGCGCGCGGTTGCGGTACGATCGCGGCGCCACTGACGCAGCCCGCGAGCACCGCAGCGCCCATCGTCATGGCGAGGAGCGCCTTGCCCGAATATTTAAACGTCATTCAAACCCCGCACTCGCGACTTTTATCTTGTCTCGTCGTCATCGTCTCGCAGGCGCCGGGGAGCGGCCAGCGATTTGCGATGAACGATTCCTCAGTCGCGACCAGTGGCGGAACCCCGGGTCAGGGGGCGGGGGTCGCACGAACCATGGCAGGGAAAAGCCGCTTCAGCGCCGCGAGCTTGGGTGCATCCCAGCGGAGGATATAACCGTTCGACGGATTGCGGCGCATGAAATCCTGATGATTCGCCTCGGCCGGATAGAAACGCTTATAGCTTTCGACCGGCACGACGATCGGCTTGGCGAAATATTTGCCCTTGCCGATCTGCGCCAGATAGGCGGTCGCGACCTGCCGCTGGACCGCGTCCATCGGCACGATCGCGGCGCGATATTGGGTGCCGCTGTCGGGGCCCTGACGATTTTTGAGAGTCGGGTCGGCAACGACCGAAAACAGGATGCGGAGCAGGCTGCCATAACTGACCTGCGTCGGGTCATAGACGACGCGAACCGCCTCTGCGTGTCCCGATTTGCCGTCATGGGTCAGCTCGTATCGCGCGGTCGCGGCGCTGCCACCATGATAGCCCGACTGGACCGAGATCACGCCCTTCACATTGGAAAAAACGCCTTCGACGCCCCAGAAACAGCCGCCCGCGAGCACCGCGGTCGCGCGTTTCGCTTTCACGGCCGGATCGAAGGTCGCCGCAGGAAGCTTGACGACGCTTTCGGCCTGCGCCGGCGCGCAGGCTGCCACTGCACCCGCGATCAGGATCGCGAGGGCGCGGGCAGCCAGCGCGCCGCGCGTCGGCGTCACGCCGGGATCGGCAGCGTGGGCTGGTTGAGCACGATATAGGTCGCGCCGATCGCAAAGCCGGCGAGCATCGTCAGGAACCAGTCGGAACGAAGAAGGGTGAGCATGGGGAGCCTCTTTTTTCATATTTGTTATTTCGCGGCCGGAACCGCTCTGGTTACACCGACGGTATGGAGTGCCCCGACCAACCGTGCAG
>JAFAED010000047.1 GCA_023424275.1 Pseudomonadota bacterium
GTACAGGAACAGAACAGCCAGACCCCCGGCGGCCAGCTCGGCGACCAGCCGATCGCGAAGGGCGCTCAGCTCAATGCGGTGATCACCACACAGGGCCGCTTTACCAAGCCCGAACAATTCGAAAGCATCATCCTGCGCGCCAACCCCGACGGGTCGGCGGTCACGCTCGGCGATGTCGGGCGCGTCGAACTCGGCGCGGCGAGCTATCTCTTCTCGTCCGAACTCAACGGCAAGCCGATGGCCGGCCTCGCGGTCCAGCTGACCCCCGGCGCCAATGCGCTGTCGACCGCCGAGGGCATCCGCGCCCGGATGGACGAGCTGTCGAAGGGTTTCCCGCCCGACATCACCTGGTCGATCCCCTATGACACGACGCCGTTCATCAGCCTTTCGATCGAGGAGGTCGTAAAGACCCTCGGCGAAGCGATGCTGCTCGTTTTCCTCGTCATGTTCCTCTTCCTCCAGAACTGGCGCGCGACCGTCATTCCGACCGTCGTCGTGCCGATCGCGCTGGCTGGCGCGTGCCTCGGCCTCTGGATGGCGGGCTTCTCGATCAACGTGCTGACGCTGTTCGGGATGGTGCTGGCGATCGGCATCCTCGTCGACGACGCAATCGTCGTGATCGAGAATGTCGAGCGCATCATGAACGAGGAACATCTGTCGCCCTATGATGCGACGGTGAAGGCGATGGGGCAGATCACCAGTGCGATCATCGGCATCACGCTGGTGCTGATCGCGGTGTTCATCCCGATGGCATTTTTCCCCGGTTCGACGGGTGGCATCTATCGCCAATTCTCGATGACGCTCGCGATCTCGATCGCCTTCTCGGCGCTGCTTGCGCTGACGCTGACGCCCGCGCTGTGTGCGACGCTGCTGAAACCGCACGATAACACCGAGCGCAAGGGCCGGATCGGCGCCTTCTTCGACCGCTTCTTCGCCCGGTTCAACACATGGTTCGGCCGCACGACCGATCGCTATCAGGGCGGCGTGGGCAAGATGCTCGCGGCGCCGCTCCGCTGGCTGGGCGTGTTCGTGGCGATGGTCGCGATCACGGCGCTCCTCTTCACGCGCCTGCCCGGTTCCTTCCTGCCGCAGGAAGATCAGGGTTATCTCGTGACGGTGATCCAGGCGCCTCCGGGCGCGACAACACAGCGCACCAACGAGGCGACGAAGCAGGTCAAGGCCTTCTTCGCCGAACAGCCGCAGGTCGCCAATGTCGTGTCGGTCAACGGCTTCAGCTTCTTCGGCCAGGGTCAGGCGAACGCGATCATGTTCACGCCGCTGAAGCCTTGGGACGAGCGTACGGGCGACGGCGACAGCGCCGACGCGATCGCGGGCAAGGCGATGGGCGCCTATGCCAACATCAAGGAAGCCTTTGCCTTCTCGCTGAGCCCGCCGTCGATCCCCGAACTCGGCACGTCGAGCGGCTTCACCTTCAAGCTGCAGGATCGCGGCGGCAACGGGCGCGACGCACTGATCGCCGCGCGCAACCAGATGCTCGGCGGTGCGATGCAGAGCAAGCTGCTCGCCAACGTCCGCCCCGAGGGTCAGGAAGATGCGCCGGTGCTGAAGGTCGATATCGACCGGATCCAGGCGCGTGCGCTCGGCCTGTCGATCGGCGACGTCAACGCGACGCTCGCGATCAGCTTCGGCAGCGCCTATGCCAACGACTTCACCCGCGAGGGCCGCGTGCTGCGCGTGCTGCTCCAGGCCGATGCCGCGAGCCGGATGACGCCGCAGGACGTGCTCGAACTGCGCGTGCGTAGCGCGAATGGCGACATGGTTCCCTTTGGATCGTTCAGCAAGGCGGCATGGTCGGCCGAAGCCCCTCAGCTTCAGCGCTATAATGGCTATCCCGCGATGACGATTTCGGGCGAGCCCGCACCGGGTCAGTCGACCGGCGAAGCAATGGCCGAGATGGAACGGCTTGCGCAGCAGCTTCCCGCCGGCTTCGCGTTTGAATGGACCGGCATCTCCTATGAAGAGAAGCAGTCGGCGGGCCAGATCGGCATGCTGCTCGGCCTGTCGCTCGTCGTGGTCTTCCTGCTGCTCGCGGCGCTCTACGAAAGCTGGTCGGTTCCTGTCGCGGTGCTTCTGGTCGTGCCTTTGGGCGTGCTCGGCGCCGTGCTCTTCTCGATGTTCCGGGGCTTGTCGGCGGATATTTACTTCAACGTCGGCCTGATCACGATCATCGGCCTCGCCGCGAAAAACGCGATCTTGATCGTCGAATTCGCGATCGAGCAGGAAGCCGAGGGCAAATCGACGCTCGACGCGGTGATGGAGGCGGTCAAGCTCCGCCTGCGTCCGATCATCATGACCAGTCTTGCCTTCATCCTTGGCATGGTGCCGCTCGTCATCGCGAGCGGTGCGGGCGCCGCCAGCCGCATCGCGGTCGGGTCGGGCGTGATGGGCGGGATGATCGCCGCCACGCTGCTCGGCATCTTTTTCATCCCGCTCTTCTATCTGTCGGTACGCAAATGGCTCAGCCGCAAGCGGCCCCCTGCCCCTGCCGAGAAAGGCCATCATGAGGAACCCGGCCATGCGTAACCTGATCGCGCTGCTCGCGGCGACGACGCTCGCCGGATGCGTCAACATGGCGCCCAAGCATGAGCGTCCGGCGCTGCCGACGGCTGCCGCTTATCCGGCCGAGTTTGCGGGCGATGTCACGCTGGGACAGCGCGCAACCGACGTGTCCTGGCAGGACTTCTTTGCCGATCCGCAGCTCGAAGTGTTGATCGCGCAGGCGATCGAGCGCAATCGCGACCTCGCTGTCGCCATCGCGCAGATCGAGGAGGCGCGCGGCCTCTATCGCATCCAGGACGCCGACCGCCTGCCGACGGTGGGCGCGAGCGCCGATGCGACGCGGACGCGCGGGCCGTCGCTGACCGGCCCAGGAACCGATACCACCAATCGTTATTCGGTCGGCGTCGGCGTGACCTCGTTCGAACTCGATTTCTGGGGCCGGGTCAAAAATCTGTCTGAAGCGGCGCGCAGCCAATATCTTGCGACCGAACAGGCCGAACGCGCCTTCCGCCTCGCGCTGGTCCGCGACGTCGCCTCGACCTATTTCGCCTCGCGCGGCGCCGAAGAACAAATCGAACTGGCCGAGGCGACGGTGACGAGCCGCAAGGAAGGACTGCGGATTGCGAAGCGGCGGCTCGACGCCGGCGTGACCTCGGCGCTCGATTATCGTCAGTCCGAAACGCTGCTGACCCAGGCCGAAACGCAGCTTGCGAGCCTCAAGCTCGGCAAGGCGCAGGCCGATAATTTCCTCGGCGTCCTCACCGGCGGGCCGGTCGCGGGGCCCCTCCCCACGCCCCTCCCCCTCATGGCGCAGGGCCAGTCGCCGACGCTGACCGCAGGCCTGCCGTCCGACTTGCTCGTCGCGCGCCCCGACGTCCTCGCCGCGGAAGAACGGCTCCGTGCCGCGCGCGCCAATGTCGGCGCCGCGCGCGCCGCCTTCTTCCCGTCGATCTCGCTGACGGGGAACCTCGGCTTCGCCTCGGGTTCGCTCGACAATCTCTTCAGCAACCAGGGCTTCGGCTGGAGCTTTGGCCCGTCGATCAGCCTGCCGATCTTCGATTTCGGCCGCAACAAGGGCAATCTGACGGTCGCCGAGGCGCGCGAGAATATCGCCGTCGCGACCTATGAACGCACGGTACAGGGCGCGTTCCGCGAAGTCGCCGACGCGCTCGCCGGGCGCCGGCACCTTGCGGAACAGGTCGAGGCGCAGGAACGCGGCACGCTCGCGACCCGGCAGATCGCTGATCTTGCGCGCAAGCGGTATCGCGAAGGCGTGTCGACCTATCTCGAAGTGCTCGATGCCGAACGCAACCTGTTCGCCGCCGAACAGACGCTGATCGAAACACGCCGGGCACAGGTCGACAATCTGGTGACGCTCTATGTCGCGCTTGGCGGCGGGTTGGTCGAGCGCCGCTAACGGCCGCCGCCGACGAGCGGACCCGCGACAGCCTCGCGTCAGCTGCACGACCTATCCTTACGCCCAAACAGGGCGGAGGATATTTTGACCGATTATTTCATGTATCGGCGCGTCGCGCAGACGGGCGCCTGATGCTGCTGCCTTCGCTCGCGCTCGCCGCCACGATCATGCCTGCGCATGACAGCGCGCCCCCAGCATCGGCGACGGGTCATCTCGGCCACAGTCATACCCATGCGCCCGGTGAAATCGACGAGGACCATGGCCCGCTTCTGCTCCAGCTTACCTATACGGCCGAGGTGATCGGCAATGCGTCCGGCGGATTGCGGCGCGGCGCGCGCTATCTCGACAATCTCGACATCGTCTTCGAAGCCGACATGGAACGGCTCGCCGGCTGGAACGGCGCGCAAATCCATGTCTATGGCCTCTACAACAACGGAAAATCGATCAGCGACCTCGTCGGCGATGCACAGGCGGTCAGCAATATCGAAACCGGCGTTTCGGCGCTCCGTCTCTACGAAGCGTGGATCGACCAGACGATCGGCAAGCATGTCTCGCTGCGCGCAGGGCTTTACGACCTCAACTCCGAATTCGACGCTCTCGACGCTGCCGGCCTGTTCGTCAGCAGTCCGAACGGCATCGGCACCGACTTCGCCCAGAGCGGCCGGAACGGCCCGTCGATCTTTCCGTCGACCGCCCTCGGCGCGCGGTTCAAGGTCTCGCCCGCGGATCGCTGGGCCATACGGGCCGCAGTTCTCGACGGCGTTCCGGGCGACCCCGACCGGCCCCGCCGCACCGCCATCCGGCTCGGCGACGGCGACGGGGCCCTGCTGGTCGGCGAGGTCGAGGCGCCGCTGGGTGACGGCAAGTTTCTGGTCGGACATTGGCGCTATACCGGCGAATTCGACCGCAACGACGGGCGCGGTTCGGGCGGCGGGAATGCCGGCACCTATGTCCGCAGCGAGCTGCCGCTGGTCGAGAGATCCGGGCGCAGGCTCGATGCCTTTGTCCGTCTGGGAACCGCCAGCGGTCGGTATAATATGTTCGATCGCTTCGCGGGCGGCGGACTCAAATTCTCGGGTTGGGTTCCGGGCCGCGAAGCGGATGAATTCGGCATCGCGTTCGCCGCCGCCTTCACTGCGCAGGACTGGCGCGCCGCTACCGGCGCGGGCTCCTCGGAAATCGCGATCGAGGCGACCTATCGCGCGCCGGTCACCCGCTGGCTCGCGGTGCAACCCAACATCCATTATGTCCGTCATCCATCGGCCCTACGGGGGGTTGCCGACGCGTTGATATTCGGGCTTCGTGCCGAAACGAGTTTCAGTCTGGCCGGCTTCTAGGCGCTGCGGTACGGGATCAGGACCTCCCCGCTTCCAAGCTGGACGAAACGCCGATGACCGACAACGCCGCCCCTGCCTTGCTCAAGGATATTCTCGGCCCCCAGGCGCTGAAGATCATCGCCGATGCCGGAACGACCGCCTCGCCGCGGTTCGATCGCTCCGCCTTTCTTGCCGCTGCATCGGCGGGACTCGACGCGCTGTCGATCATGGAGCGGGTGCGCCATATCGCCGATGCGCTTCACGCCGCGCTGCCCGATGACTATGCGAGCGCGCTCGACATTATCCGCGCGATGGGACCCCGACTGAAGCATGGTTTTCAGGCCATGGCCGTTACCGAGTATGTCGCGCGATACGGTATCGGCGATTTCGACCGGTCGATGGAAGCGCTCGCCGACCTGACGCGCTTTGGCTCGGCCGAATTCGCGATCCGCCCGTTTCTCGCGGCGGATACGCCGCGCGCGCTGGCGGTGATGTTGCGGTGGTCGGGCCATGACGACGAGCATGTCCGTCGGCTCGCCAGCGAAGGCGCGCGGCCAAGGCTGCCGTGGGCGGCGCGCGTCCCCGCGCTCAAGGCCGATCCGACGCTCGCAGCGCCGATCCTCGAGATACTCAAGGCCGATCCCAGCCTCTATGTCCGCAAATCGGTCGCCAACCATCTCAACGACATTGCAAAGGATCGGCCCGACTGGCTGCTCGACCGTCTTGCGACTTGGCCGCAGGACGATCCGCGCGCGATCTGGATCGTCCGCCATGCGCTGCGCACGCTGATCAAAAAGGGCGATCCGCAAGCCTTGGCGCTGATCGGGGTCGGTCATGGTGCGGCGGCGACCGTGCGCCGCTTCGCGATCGCCCCGCAGGCGGTGCGCCTCGGCGAGCGGATCGCGATCACCGCCGAGCTCGCCTCCGACGCGCCCGCCGATCAGCGGCTCGTCGTCGATTATCGCATTCACTACGCGCGCGCCGGCGGCAAGACCGCAGCAAAGGTGTTCAAGCTCAAGACCTTCGATCTCGGCGCGGGCGACACCGTCACGCTCGGCATATCGC
>JAFAED010000056.1 GCA_023424275.1 Pseudomonadota bacterium
GTGCTCGATATCGGCGTCGGCATGAAATGGCTGAAGGAAGAGGCCGGGGTCGAGCAGATCGTCATCCTCGGCAATTCGGGTGGCGGGTCGCTGATGGGGGCCTATCAGGCCGAAGCGATCGCGCCGACCTTGACCGATCGCCTGCCTTCGATCGGTCAGGACGCGCTTGCGAGCCTTGTCAAAGGCGACCTCTATATCAGCTTCAACGCGCATCAGGGGCGGCCGGAGGTGCTCACCGACTGGATGGACGCATCGGTGATCGACGAGAATGACCCGACGCTGACCGATCCCGAACTCGATCCATTCAATCCCGACAATGGCCCGCCCTATTCGGAGGCGTTCGTTGCCAAATACCGTGCCGGCCAGCGCGCGCGTAATCAGCGGATCACCGACTGGGCGAAGGCCGAACTGGCGCGGCTGAATGCTGCGGGCATCCCCGACCGTATCTTTCCGATGTTCCGTTGCTGGGGTGATATCCGCTGCGTCGATCCGGCGCTCGACCCGTCGGACCGCAAGCCCAACTGGTGTTATCGCGGCGACCCTGCGGTCGCGAACCGTACGCCGAGCATCGGCCGCGCGAATACGCTCAAGACCTGGCTCAACATGTGGAGCCTCGAAACCTCGCCGTGCCAGGGGCAGCCGCACCTTGCCAAGCATGACACGCCTGCGCTGGTCGTGCAGGGGCTTGCCGACACGGGCGTCTTCCCCAGCGATGCGCGCAAGATTTTCGACTTCCTCGGTTCGACCGACAAGAAGCTCGAATTGATCCCCGGCGCGCATTATTTCGAGGATTCGATTGCCGAGCGGCAAAATGCCGCCGACCTTGTCGGTGCGTGGATCCGGGAGAAATTGTGACGTGACGGCGGACGCCGACATTATCGGCGTGTTGCGCGCCGCGGGTCTGGCAGGGGAGGGCGACGTCGTCCTCGAACCACTGACCGGCGGCGTGTCGTGCGATGTGTGGAAGGTCGAGACGCCTGCAGGCCCGATCGTCGTCAAGCGGCCGCTGCCGCAACTGCGCGTCGCCGCCGAATGGCATGCGCCGGTCGAGCGCGGGCAGAGCGAAGTGCGCTGGCTGCGCCGCGCGCGGGGCGTCGATGCGCGCATTGCGCCCGAGGTGCTCGCCGAACTGGCAACGGGGCACGCCTTTGCGATGCGCTTCCTGCCCGGCTGTCCGGTGTGGAAGGACGAACTGGTCGCGGGCCGCGTCGATGCGGATTTTGCTGCGCAGGTCGGGAAGGGGATCGCCGCGGTTCACGCCGCGACCGCGTACAACGACGCCGACCGCGCCGACTTCCCCAACGACGAGATGTTCCGCGCGCTGCGCGTTGATCCCTTCTTGCTCTATGTTGCGCAGCATGACGTCGAGCTGGCGCCCGCGCTCACCTCGCTCGCCGCCGACTTGTCGGAGCGCAAGATCGCCCTCGTGCATGGCGATGTCAGCCCGAAGAATATCCTCGTCAGCGCCGATGGCCCCGTGTTTCTCGACGCCGAATGCGCCGTCTATGGCGACCCCGCCTTCGACCTTGCCTTTTGCACCACGCACCTGCTGCTCAAGGAGGTGTGGCTCGGCGATGCGCGGTTGAACGAAGCGGCTGCGGCGCTGGTCGACGCCTATCGGGCGGCTATCGTCTGGGAAGCGGCCGACGAGCTGCTGCTGCGCGCGGGCAAGCTCACCGCCGCGCTGCTCCTCGCGCGGGTCGAGGGCAAGTCGCCCGCGCCCTATCTGACCGACCCCGATCACCAGCGCGTGGTGCGCGATCAGGCGCGCGCGCTGATTCTGGCGCCGCAGCCTCTCGACGCTCTCGTAACCCATTGGAAAAGGACTTTTGCATGACTTCGCGTATCGCCTCCGTCACCGGCCGCCAGATATGGGATTCGCGCGGCCGGCCCACCGTCGAGGCCGAGGTCGTGCTCGAATCGGGTGCGGTCGGGCGCGCCATCGCCCCCGCCGGCGCCTCGCGCGGCGCGCATGAGGCGATCGACCTGCGCGATGGCGGGCGGGCGTTCGGCGGCTTTGGCGTCAACCGCGCGGTGGCGGGGATCGGGTCGGAGATTGCCGGCGCGGTCGGCGGCATGGATGCGCGCGAACAGGCGGCGGTCGACGCGGCGCTTTGCACGCTCGATAACACGACGAACAAGGCGCGGCTGGGCGCAAATGCCGTGGTCGCGGTGTCGATGGCGGTGCTGCACGCGGCGGCGGCCGATGCCCGCGAACCGCTGTGGCGCTATCTGGCCGGTGGCCGGCCGGTGCGCGTCCCGCTTCCCGAAATCCAGATTTTCGGCGGCGGCGCGCATGCCGGGCGGCGGACCGATGTGCAGGATTTCATGATCATGTGTCCGAAAGCGGGCAGCTTCCGCCGCGCGCTCGAAATCACCGACGATGTCTATCGCGCGGCGGGCAAGCTGATGGAGGCGAAGGGGCCGTTGTCGGGGGTCGCCGACGAAGGCGGCTGGTGGCCGAACTTCGCGTCGAACGAGGATGCGCTGGGCACGCTGACCAAGGCGATCGAGGCGAGCGGGCAC
>JAFAED010000067.1 GCA_023424275.1 Pseudomonadota bacterium
TCCTTCAGCTTGGCATAGTTGGTCGGCGACACGCCCGCGGGCACTTCGCCCAGCAGGATGAACATGTTCGAAAAATCGACCCCGCCAAAGATCGCGCCGACGACGGGCATGATGATGTCCTCGGTCAGCGACTTGGTGATCGTGGCGAAGGCGCCGCCGATGATGACACCGACCGCGAGGTCGATCACATTGCCGCGTGCGATAAATTCCCTGAATTCGTTCAGCATCTTGTCGTACCCCGAATTGTTGACCCTTGCCGCCAAGGGTGCCGCGACGATTGCACAAAGGCAAGCGGCTTCCTATTATGTGTATTGTTGCGGCAAAACGCCGCCGGAGGGAGTTTTGTGACCATGACCTATCGTAACGCCCGCTGGTTGATCCTGCCCGTCGCCGCGATGAGCCTGTCCGCCTGCGGCATCAACAGCGTCCCAACCAAGGAAGAAGCCGCGAAAGCCAAATGGGCGAATGTCGAAGCCGCCTATCAGCGCCGCGCCGACCTGATCCCCAACCTCGTCGAAACCGCCAAGGGCGCATCGAAGATCGAACAGTCGACGCTGGAAGGCGTCATCCAGGCGCGCGCTTCGGCGACGCAGGTCAAACTCAGCACCGACGACCTCAACGATCCTGCGAAGGTCCAGGCCTTCCAGCAGGCACAGGGCAATGTGTCGGGCGCGCTCGGCCGCCTGCTCGTCACCGTCGAACAATATCCCGACCTCAAGAGCCAGGCGCGCTTCGCCGACCTGATGACCCAGCTCGAGGGCACCGAAAACCGCATCAACGTGACGGTGCAGGACTATAACGCCGCGGTGCAGGACTATAACACGACGATCCGCACCTTCCCCGACATCATCGGCGCCAAGATCGTCCATGGTGCGCAGCCGATGACGCCGTACCGCGCCGTCACGCCGAACGCCAACCAGGCACCGAAGGTCGACTTCGGGCAATAAGGTGCACCGCACCGTCCTTGCCGCACCGCTCGCGATCCTGCTGATCGCGGGCGGTTGCAAGGAAGCGCCGGCTTCCCCTGCTGCAAGGGCCGAGGTCGCCGGCTGCGATGGTGTCCCCGACCTCGCGCTGCAAGGCGCTGTTACCGACGCGGCGAACATCCTGCCTGCGGCCGAAGAAGGCCGCCTGTCGGATCGGCTAGCACATTATCGGCAACGAACGACGCATCAGATGGTCATCGTCACCGCGCCGACCCTCAATAACCTCGACGTTGCGAAGGTCGGCGACTGTCTGGGCAATCGTTGGGGCATTGGCGACAAGGATCGCGACGATGGCATCGTGATCCTTGTCGCGCCCAACGAGCGGCGGGCCCGTATTTCGACCGGGACCGGATTGGAAACGATGCTCACCGACGAGGAAGCAAAGGCCGCGATCGATCAGATGACACCCTATTTCAAATCGGACGACTTTGTCGGCGGCCTGTCGGTCGCCGTGGAGGCCATCGCCGCCCAGACCGGAGATACGCTATGAAGTCGATCCTGCTCGGCTGGGCGCTCGGCCTTTCGCTGCTGGCATCGCCCGCGGCAGCGCAAAATTTCCCAAAACTGACCGGGCGCGTCGTCGATCAGGCCGACATCATTCCGGCCGCCGAGGAAGCCAATCTCGACATCCAGCTCGAACAGCTGGAGAAGACGACGGGGCATCAGCTTGTCGTTGCGACGGTCACCGACCTCGAGGGCAACGACATTGCCGATTATGGTTACAAGCTCGGCCGCGAATGGAAGATCGGCGATGCGGAGAAGGACGACGGGGTCGTCTTCCTGATCGCGCCGAACGAGCGGCGGATGTATATCGCGGTCGGCTATGGCCTCGAACCGATCCTGACCGATGCGCTGTCGGGCCGGATCATCCGTGACGTCGTGACGCCGAAGTTCAAAGCGAACGATTATCCCGGCGGAATCCAGGACGGCGTCAACGCGATCGCACAGCAGATCCAGCTGCCGCCCGAAGAGGCCGCAGCGCGCGCAGCAGCGGCCGATTCCGCCGAACGCGACCGCGCCGACGACGGCGACTGGGGTGGTCTCTTCTTCATCGGCTTCATCGTCTTTTTCTTCTTCATCCTGCCGATGCTCACCAGCCTCGGCCGGCGCGGCAAGAAACGGCGCAAAGGCCGGCCGTGGGATGCCCCGATCATCATCTGGGGCGGCGACGACTGGGGCGGTGGCAGCGGCGGCTCCTCGTGGGGCGGCGGCGGATCGAGTTGGGGCGGCGGTGGCGGCGGCAGCTTCGGCGGCTTTTCGGGCGGCGGCGGATCGTTCGGGGGCGGCGGCGCCTCGGGCGGCTGGTAAGGGAGCGGGCGCATGAAAGTCAGCCATGTAAGCGAAGCCGATCACGATATCGTCACCGCGGCGGTCGCTGCGGCCGAGGCGCATACGAGCGGCGAAATCGTCGCGGTCGTCGCGGCGAAATCGAACGATTATGACGATGTCGCGCTCGTCTGGGCGAGCATCGTCGCCTTTGTCGCCATGTCGGTAGTCGCCCTGTTTCCCGAATTTTATCGCGGGCTTTACGATCGGCTGACCGGCGGTTGGGGGCATGAACTGACGGCCAATCAATGGCTTGGGACGGTGATCGCCATCGGCGTGCTCAAATGGATCGGTATGTGGCTGATCCTGCTGTGGCGGCCCTTGCGGATGGCGCTGACCCCGCGCGCCATCAAGGCGCAGCGCGTGCGCGCCCGCGCGATCGACCTGTTCAAGGTCGGGACCGAGGGCAAGACCGTCGGTCGCACCGGCGTCCTCCTCTACCTCAGCCTGAAAGAGCATCGCGCCGATATCGTCGCGGATGAAGCGATCGCGGCGAAAGTCTCCGCAAATGTGTGGGGCGATGCGATGGACGCGCTGATCGAACGGGTGCGCGTCGGCAAGCCCGGCGAAGGCATGGCGGAGGCTGTGCGGCAGATGGGGATCGTGCTGGCCGAACATTTCCCGCGCGGCAGCGAAAATCCGAACGAACTTCCCGACCGGCTGATCGAACTTTAGCACCTCCCCTATTCCGTTCGTGCTGAGCTTGTCGAAGCACAGTTCTTTCTTCAACGGTGCAAAAAAGAACGGCCCTTCGACAAGCTCAGGGCGAACGGAATTAAAAGGACATCCTATGACCCGCCCGTCCCCCGACACCCCCATCGAAACGCGGTGGGAAGGCCGCTTCATCACGGTCAAGCAGCAGGGCACATGGGAATATGTCTCGCGCTCGCGCGGCATTCATGCGGCGGTGATCCTTGCGATCGACGAGGGCGCGGACGGCCGCCACATCATCCTGGTCGAACAATATCGCGTGCCGCTCAAGGTCCGCTGCCTCGAATTGCCCGCCGGGCTGGTCGGCGACGATATGGCGGGCGAGGCGTCCGAAACCGCCGCCGCGCGCGAGCTTGAGGAAGAAACCGGCTATCGCGCGGCGCATTGGCGCACGGTCGGCGAATTCTACAGCTCGCCGGGCATGGTCAGCGAGAGCTTTACCCTGCTGGTGGCGACCGGATTGACCAGGGTCGGCGAAGGCGGCGGGGTCGATGGCGAGGATATCATGGTCCACCGTGTCCCGCTGACCGGCATCGAGGATTTCATCGCCGCGAAGCGCGCCGAGGGCTGCGGGATCGACGTGCGGGTGGCGCTGTTGCTGGCGGGTGGACTGCTGGCGGGGTAGGAGGTTTCGGCCGAGGGCCGCCGTTTCATTCTTCGTCACCCCGGACTTGATCCGGGGCCTGCCTTCTTGAAGGAAAAGGCGGATCCCGGGTCAAGCCCGGGATGACGGGAGTGGGTAGCTGAATGGCAGCTCACCACCCCAAAACCGACATTCGATTGAGGCGCGGCGCCCTATCGTCCGCCGAACCGCCAGCGCAGCAGCGGGCGCGCAAGCAACAGCCCGGCGAGGAAGCCGCCGACATGCGCCCAGATCGCGATCGCGCCAAAACCGCCGCCGCCCGCGAAACCGATCAACAGCTGGACCGCGATCCAAGCCGCCGCGAGCCAGAGCGCGCGCACCCAGTGACTGGGGATCGGCCCGATCGCCCGCGTCTGCGACCGGCCGAAAATCAGCGCGAAGACCGCAATCACGGCCGAGATCGCCCCGCTGGCGCCGATCATCGGCACCGTCGATTGCGGATCGGCGAGGAATTGCGCGAGCGCGCCGGCATAAGCGCCGGCGACGAGCAGCACCGCCATCGCCTTTGCGCCGAGCGGCGCTTCGAGCTGGCGGCCGATGAACAGCAGCACCAGCAAGTTGAAGACGAGGTGCAACACCCCGCCGTGGAGGAAGGCCGAACTGAGCGGCGTCAGGAAAAAGGGCAGCAGCGTCCCCGGCGGCGCGATCAGATCCGCGCCGAACCGCGCGGGAATGAAGCCCGCACCGATAAAGGCCTGCGGTTCATAGCCGGTGATCGACAGGATGACGAACAGCGCGACGCAAGCCAGCGCGTAACCCGTGACGAGCGGCGCGTCCTGCGGCTTCATCGCGCTGTCCCCGTCAAATGAATTCGATCTTGGTCACCAGATAATATTTGTCGCCCGCGGGCACGGTGACTTCGACCTCATCGTCGACGCGGCGGCCGATCAGCGCGCGGCCGAGCGGCGAATTATAGCTGATCTTGCCATCCTTCGCGTCGGCTTCGGCCTGGCCGACAATCTGGTAGCGGACGGGCTTGTCGTCCTCGTCGGCGAGGGTGACGGTCGCACCGAACACGATGCGGTCGCCCGACAGCGTCGTCGGGTCGATGACCTGCGCGCGCGAAAGCTTGTCCTCGAGGTCGCCGATCGTCGCTTCGACCTGGCCCTGACGTTCCTTCGCGGCATGATATTCGGCATTTTCCGAAAGGTCGCCATGCGCGCGCGCTTCCTCGATCGCATCGACGATCAACGGTCGCTCGGCCTTGAGAATCGCGAGTTGCGCGTTCAGCTTCTCATAGCCTTCTGCCAGCATCGGCACCTTTTCAACGCTTGCCATTATCCTGTTGTCCTTCGTCAATAATCCAGCGCCAGCGAAACTTCGCCGGGCGGCTGCGCCGCTGATCCGTCAATGTCGGGGGGTGGAGCGGTGCCTTCAATAATAGTCCTGAAGCGGCTTTACTTCAAGACTATGCGCGCGAAGCGCCCCGATCGCCTGCGTCGACGCATCGCTTGCCGCGGCGGTCGTATAATAGGCGATGTCGGCGGCCAATGCCGATGCACGGATCGACTGCGAATCCTGCAACGACTGCCAACCTTCGGTCGTGTTGAAGATCAGCTGGACGTCGCCATCCTTGATCCGGTCGACGATGTGCGGACGCCCTTCGGCAACCTTGTTGACGCGCTCGACCTCGATCCCCTCGCCCGCCAGATAGTCGGCGGTGCCGCCGGTCGCGATCACCTTCCAGCCCCAGTCGGTCAGCTGCCGCACCGCGCCGAGAATGCGCGGCTTGTCGCTGTCCTTGACCGACACGAAGACGCGGCCCTCGGTCGGCAGGCGGTCGCCCGCGCCGAGCTGCGCCTTCGCAAAGGCGAGGTTGAAATTGCTGTCGATTCCCATGACTTCGCCCGTGGATTTCATTTCGGGCGACAGCACCGGATCGGTGCCGGGGAAACGCGCGAAGGGGAAGACCGCTTCCTTCACCGCGACATGCGCGATGTCGCGGTTGATCTTGGGCAGGTCGGCGAGCTTTTCGCCCGCCATTACGCGCGCGGCGATCTTGGCGATCGGCGAGCCGACGGCCTTTGCCACGAAGGGCACCGTGCGGCTGGCGCGCGGGTTGACCTCGATCAGATAGACCTCGTCGTCCTTCACCGCGAACTGGATGTTCATGAGGCCGCGGACGCCCAGCGCGCGCGCCAGCGCATCGGCCTGCCGCTCGATTTCGGCGACGATCCCCGCCGACAGGCTGTACGGCGGGATCGAGCAGGCGCTGTCGCCCGAATGGACCCCGGCTTCCTCGATATGCTGGAGCACACCCGCAACCACCACGTCGGTGCCGTCGCAGAGCGCATCGACATCGACCTCGATCGCGTCGCGGAGGTAACGGTCGATCAGCACCGGGCTGTCACCCGACACCTGCACCGCGGTCTCGATATAATTTTCGAGCTGCGCCTGGTCGTCGACGATTTCCATCGCGCGGCCGCCGAGCACGTAGCTCGGGCGCGTCAGCACCGGATAACCGATGCGCGCCGCGACCGCGACGGCTTCCTCGCGGCTGCGTGCGATGCCGTTCTCGGGCTGCTTGAGGCCAAGCTTGTTGACCAGCGCCGCGAAGCGTTCGCGGTCTTCGGCGAGGTCGATCGCGTCGGGCGAGGTGCCGAGGATCGGGATGCCCGCCTCCGCCAGCGCCTGCGCCAGCTTGAGCGGCGTCTGTCCGCCGAACTGGACGATCACGCCGACGAGCGTGCCCTTCGACATTTCGACGGCCAGGATTTCGAGAACATCTTCGGCGGTCAGCGGTTCGAAATAGAGGCGATCCGACGTGTCATAGTCGGTCGACACCGTTTCGGGGTTGCAGTTGACCATGATCGTTTCATAGCCCGCCTCTTCCAATGCGAAGCAGGCGTGGCAGCAGCAATAGTCGAACTCGATCCCCTGCCCGATCCGGTTCGGACCGCCGCCGAGGATGACGACCTTCTTGCGATCCGACGGGTTCGCCTCATTTTCGGGCTCGCCGAAGGTCGGCGCCTCGTAGGT
Source organism: Pseudomonadota bacterium (assembly GCA_023424275.1). Classification (GTDB taxonomy): domain Bacteria; phylum Pseudomonadota; class Alphaproteobacteria; order Sphingomonadales; family Sphingomonadaceae; genus Sphingopyxis. Next base: position 6,646 of record JAFAED010000067.1, read on the forward strand.
CGAATAGAGATAGGGCGTCTTGGCCGCGAATTCGGCGGCGCAGGTGTCGATCGTCTTGAACACCGGACGCACGCCGAGCTTGTGGCGCAGCGCGCGCACTTCGGCCTCGGTCACGCCGCCGGTCATCGCCTTCACCGCCTCGTGGATCAGGCCGCTGCCGCGCGCGGTCGCCTGTTTCGATCCGGGGCGCAGGTTCGCCGACTGGAGCGCGAGGTAAGCGAGGCGTTTGTCGGAGAAGCCCATGGCCTTGAGCTTGCGCAGCCCCTCGGCATCGCGCGGCAGGCCGTTTTCGCAGACATCCTGTTCGGCGGCGACGATTTCGGCGATGCGTTCGAGGAACCACATGTCGTAACCCGCGACGCGGTTGATGTCGGCGAGCGGCAGCCCCTCGCGGATCGCCTGCGCGGTGTTGAGCAGCCGGTCGGGGGTGCGCTGCGCCAGCTCGTTGCGCAGCTGGTCGTGGCTCGCGCCCTTCAGGCGGTCGACGAAGTTGAAGCCCGACAGGCCGGTCTCCAGCCCGCGCAGCGCCTTTTGCATCGATTCATGGATCGTGCGGCCGATCGCCATCACCTCGCCGACCGACTTCATCGCAGTCGATAGCGTCGCCTCGGCACCCTTGAACTTTTCGAAGGCGAAGCGCGGGATCTTGGTGACGACATAATCGATCGTCGGTTCGAACGACGCCGGCGTCACCCCGGTGATGTCGTTCATGATCTCGTCGAGCGTGTAGCCGACCGCGAGCTTTGCCGCGACCTTGGCGATCGGGAAGCCCGTCGCCTTCGACGCGAGCGCCGACGAGCGCGACACGCGCGGGTTCATCTCGATCACGATCAGGCGGCCATCCTTGGGATTGACCGCGAACTGGACGTTCGACCCGCCGGTTTCGACGCCGATCTCGCGCAGCACCGCGATGCTCGCGTTGCGCATGATCTGATATTCCTTGTCGGTCAGCGTCAGCGCCGGCGCGACGGTAATGCTGTCGCCCGTATGCACGCCCATCGGATCGACATTTTCGATCGAGCAGATGATGATGCAATTGTCCTTGCGGTCGCGCACCACCTCCATCTCATATTCTTTCCAGCCGAGGAGCGATTCCTCGATCAGGACTTCGGTGGTCGGCGAGGCGATCAGGCCGCCGCGGACAATATGCTCGAACTCCTCGCGGTTATAGGCGATGCCGCCGCCGGTGCCGCCGAGCGTGAAGCTGGGACGGATGATCGAGGGCAGTCCGGTGCGTTCGAGCACCGCGAACGCCTCATCGAGCGTGTGCGCGACGCCGCTGCGCGCGCTCTCGAGCCCGATCTTGTCCATCGCGTCGCGGAACTTCTGCCGGTCCTCGGCCTTGTCGATCGCCTCGGCATCGGCGCCGATCATCTCGACGCCGTACTTGGCGAGCGTGCCGTCCTGCGCGAGCGCGAGTGCGGTGTTGAGCGCGGTCTGCCCGCCCATCGTCGGCAGCACCGCATCGGGGCGCTCCTTCGCGATGATCTTCGCGACGATCTCGGGCGTGATCGGCTCGACATAGGTCGCGTCGGCGAGGTCGGGATCGGTCATGATCGTCGCCGGGTTGGAGTTGACGAGGACGATGCGATAGCCCTCCTCCTTCAACGCCTTGATCGCCTGCGTTCCCGAATAGTCGAACTCGCACGCCTGACCGATAACGATCGGGCCGGCGCCGATGACGAGGATGGATTGGATGTCAGTTCTTTTGGGCATTATTTCTGTTCTTCTTGGGC